>JBMOMI010000736.1:0-1841 GCA_049325235.1 Actinomycetota bacterium
CTCCGGGACCGACGTGGTGCCGCTGCGCCGGCCCGGCCCGCGCGTCCCCCGGTGGGCGGCGGTGGCCGCCGGGCTCGTCGTCCTCGCGGGTGCCGCGCTCACCGCGACGCAGCTGGTCGGGCAGGACCGCCCCGTCACCTCCCTGGCCGAGCGCGCCGGCGGGGAGGACTCCTCGGCGGACGGCGGGGCCGCCGAGGCCGCGCCCGCGGCGCCGGTGGTCGCCACGGGCACCGACTACGCCCCCGACCGGCTGCCCGCGCAGGTCGCCGACCTCCTCGAGATGGCACCACAGGCCGGCAGCCTGCCGCTGACCGCGACCGAGGCCCGCGGGGACGCCGCGCCGTCCGGGGAGCCGCTGGCGACGCCCGAGGGGCTCGCGGGCTGCCTGCAGGCGCTCGGCTCGCCGGGCGCGGTCCCGGAGGCGGTGGACCTGGCGACCTGGCAGGGACGCGAGGTCGCGGTGATCGTGCTGGACACCGGCGACGCCACCGCCGTGTGGGTCGTGCAGCGCACGTGCGCGCCGGGCGCGGACGGACTGGTGCACTACCAGTCCCTGCGCCGGTGAGCGCCCGGCGGTGCGCCGGTGTGGACAGGGAACACCGGCCGCCTACCATCGGTTGAGCCGTCCGGAACGACGGCATACCCCAGGCGGTATCCGGCCGTGCAGAGACGACCAGCCAGGCGAGCAGACAGGCGAGGCATGAGCGAGCAGAGCGCAGACCAGATCCGGGACGTCGTCATCGTCGGCTCCGGGCCGGCGGGCTACACCGCCGCCCTGTACACGGCCCGGGCGAACCTGCGGCCCCTCGTCCTCACCGGGTCCGTCACCGCCGGCGGCGCGCTGATGAACACGACCGAGGTGGAGAACTACCCCGGCTTCCCGGAGGGCCTGCAGGGCCCCGAGCTGATGGAGCGGTTCCAGCAGCAGGCCGAGCGGTTCGGCGCCGAGCTGGTCTGGGACGACGCGGTCGAGCTGGACCTGACCGGCGAGGTCAAGCGCGTGGTCGCCGGCAGCGGGCAGGCCTACCTCGCCCACACCGTCATCCTCGCCACCGGCTCGGCGTACCGCGAGCTCGGCCTGGAGAACGAGCGTCGGCTGTCCGGTCACGGCGTCAGCTGGTGCGCCACCTGTGACGGCTTCTTCTTCCGCGACCAGGACATCGCCGTCGTCGGCGGCGGGGACTCGGCGATGGAGGAGGCCACGTTCCTCACCCGGTTCGCGCGGTCGGTGACGGTCGTCCACCGCCGCGACAGCCTGCGCGCCTCCAAGATCATGCAGGAGCGTGCGTTCAAGGACCCGAAGATCACGTTCGCGTGGAACAGCGAGGTCGTCGACATCCTCGGCGACGACAAGGTGACCGGCGTCCGGCTGCGCGACACGCAGACCGGCGAGGAGCGGGAGCTGGCCGTCACCGGCGTGTTCGTCGCGATCGGCCACGACCCGCGCGTCGAGCTCTTCGCCGACCAGGTGCGGCTCGACGACAAGGGCTACGTGGCCGTGGAGGGCCGGTCGTCCCGCACCAGCGTCCCCGGCGTGTTCGCGTGCGGTGACGTCGTCGACCACGAGTACATGCAGGCGATCACCGCCGCCGGGTCCGGCTGCGTCGCGGCCCTGGACGCCGAGCGCTTCCTGGCCGCCCGCGGCGAGGCCGGAGAGCCGCAGGCCGACGCCGCGCAGGCACAGGGGCGTCCCGAGCTGGCCGAGCCGGCCGGCCTGCGACCCTGACCCCGTCCCTCGACCCCCACCCATCACCCGAGAGGAGACGCCCGTGGGCGCCACCAGGGCCGTGACCGACGCCACCTTCGAGGCGGAGGTCCTGAAGTCCAGCAAGCCGGTACTC
>JBMOMI010000737.1:0-1834 GCA_049325235.1 Actinomycetota bacterium
GCACCTGCCCGTCGACGGCCACCTGCACGGTCTTCGGGTTGTTGATCTCGACCTCGAGGCCCGCGCGGCCCAGCCCGGTGGACCGGGAGGCCGACACCCGGGCGTCCGCCGCGCGCACGTCGAGGTCGTCGAGGGCCTCGCCCACGGTGAGGGCGGTGGTCCAGTGCGTCTCGGTCTCGCCGTCGACCGTGAGGGTGAGCTCGCGGGCGTGGCGGACGACGACCTCGTCGCCGTCCTCGACGGTCTCGTCCAGGCCGGGGGCCACCACGTCGCGCGAGCCCACGGTCACGTCGGCCGCCTCGAGCACGTCGGCGACGGTGCGGCCGAACGCGCTGACCTGCTGGGTCTTGCCGTCGACGGTGAGCTCGACGTCGGTGTCGGCGACCGCGTAGGCGGCGGTGCCGCCGACGAGGGCGGTGATGACGGCGGCCTGGCCGGCGACGCGGGCGCCGCGGCGGCTGAAGTAGCTGGAAGGACTGCGCACGAGGATCCGTATCGTCGATCTCCCCGGGCATCGGGTGAAGGGCGACGCGACGCCTCGGCGGCATCGAGCCGCCGACCGGCGAGACCGGACGGCAGCGCACGACGCCATGACGCTGACGCCGGGACAGCTTTGGCCCGGCGCGAGGCGTTCGGGTCACCCGGGGCTTCCCCGACCCCGGCCAACAGCACGCGACCGTAACCTGTTCGAGACCTTCGGGTCGAACGCGAAGACCGTTCTTGACGGTCTCTTTGCCTCATGCGGCCTGTTTGCGTGGCCCGGATCACACGGGCGAGCGCGCTACGTGAGCGTCGTCACCACTGTCCGTACACGGCGGTCGTGGCGGTGGCCAGCGCTTCGCACACCGTCTCCAGGTCGGTCTCCAGCACGTGGGCCATCGCCCGCACGGTGTGCGGCACCAGGTGGCCCGCGTTCGGCCGCCCGCGGAACGGCACCGGCGTCAGGTACGGCGCGTCGGTCTCCACCAGGACCCGGCCGAGGCCGACGGCACGCAGCGCTTCGCGCAGCGGCTCGGCGTTACGGAACGTCAGCGTGCCGGCGAACGACAGGTACCAGCCCCGGTCGGCGCAGTACCGGGCCATCGCCGCGTCGCCGGAGAAGCAGTGGAAAACCGTGCGCTCCGGCGCGCCCTCTTCCTCCAGCACGCGCAGGACGTCGTCGTGCGCGTCGCGGTCGTGGATCTGGAGCGCCTTCCCGAGCCGCTTCGCGATCGCGACGTGCGCGGCGAACGACTCCAGCTGCGCCTCGCGCGCCGCACCGTCGTGGCGGTCGGTGCGGTACCAGTCCAGCCCGGTCTCGCCGACCACCCGGACCCTGGGGTGCGCCGCGAGCTCCTCGACCTCGGCGAGCGCGTCGTCCAGCGCTCCGGCCGCGGCGAGCCGGGGCGCCTCGTTGGGGTGGAGCGCGACGCCGCCGAGGAGCTGCGGGTGCTCCTCGACCGCCTGCACGGTCCAGCGGGCCGACGCCAGGTCGCAGCCGATCTGGACGGCGCGGGGCACGCCGACGCGGGCGGCGGCGTCCAGCAGGGCCGCGACGTCCCGCTGGCTCGGGAAGCGCTGGCCCGGTCCGGCGTCCCGCAGCGCAGCGGGGATGTCGAGGTGCGTGTGGTTGTCGGCGACCGGCACCGGGAGCGGCTCCGGCAGGGGCGGGTAGCCGTCGAGCACACCCGCCGTCATCCAGCCGCCTTGCGCTGCAGCCGTTCGAGCTCCTCGGCGACCACGGACTCGTCCAGCTTGCGGAACACCGGCGAGGGCGGGCCGACGGGCGTCCCGGGCACGACCGGCACGCGCCCCCACGGTGGCTGGTCGCCGTAGTCGCCCATGATCACCGGGT
>JBMOMI010000738.1:0-1832 GCA_049325235.1 Actinomycetota bacterium
GCACGCCGAGCAGCGCGACGGTCTTGGCGTCCAGGCCGCCCGAGCCGAGCTCGGCGGTCGCGACCGCGGCGAGCAGGGCCAGGACGACGACGAACAGCCAGGGGGCGACGGCTCCCTGCCCCGTCGCGGTGGTGGTGAGCAGGAACGGCCAGGCGAACGCCGCGGCGCCGACGGCGGACGTGGCGGCCAGCACGGCCGCGGCGCGCGGCCGCACCGCCAGCACCGACGGAGCGCCAGCGCTCACGACGCCGTCTCCAGCGCGGCCTCGACGTCCGCGACCGTGAGCCACGGCGCGGGGTGCATCACCTTGGCCACCTGCGGCGCGAACGCCGGGGACGCCGCCAGCACGCTCGCCGCCTCACCCGCCGCCACCACCTCGCCCTCGGCCAGCACCAGCACCGCGTCGGCCACCTCGGCCGCGAGCTCGACGTCGTGCGTGGCCATCAGCACCGCGTGCCCCGCCGCCGCCAGGGTCCGCAGGTGGTCGACGAGGCGGGCCTTACTGCCGTAGTCCAGCCCCCGGGTGGGTTCGTCGAGCAGCAGCACCTGCGGCTCGGCGGCCAGGACGACGGACAGCGCCAGGGCGAGGCGCTGGCCCTCGGACAGGTCCCGCGGGTGGGTGTCGTCCGGGATGCCGGGGGCCAGCCGCTCGAGCAGCGCCCGGGCCGTACCCGCCGGGGCCGCGACGTCGACGTCCGCGGTCGCGCACTCGGCGGCGACGGTCTCGGCGTACAGCAGCACGGTGGGGTCCTGCGGCACGAGCCCGACCGCGCCGACCAGGCGCTCGGGACCGGTGGTGTCGGGGCGCAGCCCGCCGGCCAGCCGGACGTGCCCGCCGGCCGGGCGCACCTGGCCGGCGAGCGCGGCGAGCAGCGTCGACTTGCCGGCGCCGTTGCGGCCCATCAGGGCGGTGACCGTGCCGGCGTGCAGGTCGGCGTCCACGCCGCGCAGCACGGGCCGGCCTCCGCGGCGGACCACCAGGTCGCGGACCGTGGCCGCGGCCGCACCGTCTCCCGGCGCGGGGTGCGGCCGCGCGCGGCGGGGGGTGACGCCGTCCAGCCGGCGGCGCAGGGACGCCGCGGCCCGGCGCGCGTCCCGCACCGACAGGGGCAGCGGCGTCCAGCCGGCCAGCCGGCCCAGGTCGACCACCGGCGGGGTGACCGGGCTGGTGCGCATCGCCTCGGCGGGCAGGTCGACCCGCACCTGCCCGCGTTCCACGACGACGACGCGGTCCGCGTACTGCACGACGCGCTCGAGGCGGTGCTCGGCCAGCAGCACGGTGAGGCCGAGGTCGTGCACGAGGCGGGTGAGGGTGCCGAGGACGTCCTCGGCGGCGACCGGGTCGAGGGCCGACGTCGGCTCGTCGAGCACCAGCACCCGCGGGTTCGCGACGAGCACCGAGCCGATCGCGACGCGCTGCTGCTGGCCGCCGGACAGCGTGCGCAGGCTGCGGGCGCGGACGTCGACGAGGCCGAGCAGGTCGAGCATCTCCTCGACCCGGCGGCGCATCGACGTCGCGTCGATGCCCAGCATCTCCAACGAGTAGGCCAGCTCCTCCTCGACGGTGTCGGTGACGAAGCCGGACGCCGGGTCCTGCCGGACCACGCCGACGACGTCCGCGAGGTCCCGCGGGCGGTGCGTGCGGGTGTCGCGCCCGTCGACGACGACCCGGCCGCTCAGCACACCGCCGGTGAAGTGCGGCACGAGCCCGTTGACGCAGCCGAGCAGGGTCGACTTGCCCGACCCGGTCGGGCCGACGACGAGCGCCAGCTCGCCCTCGGGGACCTCGAGGTCGACGCCGGTCAGCGCCGGTGCCGGCGCGCCGGGGTAGC
>JBMOMI010000739.1:0-1830 GCA_049325235.1 Actinomycetota bacterium
GACCTGCGCACCCGGATGAACGCCGACCCGCACGTCGACCCGATGGAGGTCTTCGAGCACGTCTACGCCACCCCGCCGCCGCAGCTGGCCGAGCAGCGCGAGCAGCTGCGCGCCGAGCTGGAAGCCGAGAGCGAGGTGCCGGCGTGACCACGACCACGTTCGCGAAGGCCCTCAACGCCGCAATGCGTGACGCGATGCGCGACGACGAGTGCGTGCTGGTCTTCGGTGAGGACGTCGGCCAGCTCGGCGGCGTCTTCCGGGTCACCGACGGACTGATGGCCGAGTTCGGCGAGAAACGCTGCTTCGACACGCCGCTGGCCGAGGCGGGGATCGTCGGTTTCGCGGTCGGCCTGGCGATGTCCGGGATGCGCCCGGTCGTCGAGATGCAGTTCGACGCGTTCGCCTACCCGGCGTTCGAGCAGATCACCTCGCACGTCGCGAAGCTGCGCAACCGGACGCGCGGGGCGGTCGGCATGCCGGTCGTCATCCGGGTGCCGTTCGCCGGCGGCATCGGCGGCGTGGAGCACCACTGCGACTCCAGCGAGGGCTACTACGCCCACACCCCCGGGCTCAAGGTGGTCACGCCGGCGACCGTCGAGGACGCGTACTCGTTGCTGCGCGAGGCGATCGACGACGAGGACCCGGTCGTCTTCATGGAGCCGAAGAAGCTCTACTGGTCGTCCGAGGACGTCGACCTGCCGGCGCGCGCGCCCGGCTTCGGCCGCGCGGTCGTCCGCCGGGAGGGCGCGGACGCCACGCTGGTCGCCTACGGCCCGACGGTACCGGTGGCGCTCGAGGCCGCGGAGGCCGCCCGCGACGAGGGCTGGGACCTCGAGGTCGTCGACCTGCGCACCGTCGTGCCGTTCGACGACGCGACCGTGGTGGATTCGGTGCGCCGCACCGGGCGCTGCGTCGTGCTGTCCGAGGCGCAGGGCTTCGCCGGCGTCGCGGCCGAGGTCGCAGCCCGCGTCCAGGAGCGGGCGTTCCACTCGCTGCACGCACCGGTCCTGCGGGTCACCGGCTTCGACATCCCGTACCCGGCGCCCAAGCTCGAGCACGTGCACCTGCCCGGCGTCGAGCGCGTGCTGGACGCCGTCGCCCGGCTGCAGTGGGACGACCAGCCGGACACGCGGTGGCTGGGCGCCGGCGCCGGAGGTGCCGCGTGAGCGCCGTGTTCACGCTCCCAGACCTGGGCGAGGGCCTCACCGAGGCCGAGGTCCTCGCGTGGCGCGTAGCGGTCGGGGACACCGTGGAGACCGACCAGGTCGTCGTCGAGGTGGAGACGGCGAAGGCGGCCGTCGAGGTGCCCTGTCCCTTCGCCGGTCGCGTCACGGCTCTGCACGCCGAGCCGGGCACCGTGCTGCCGGTCGGGCAGCCGCTCATCACCGTGGAACCGACCGACACCGGGTCGGGCAACGTCCTCATCGGCTACGGCACCGGCGCGGCCGGCGCCCGGCCCCGGCGGCGCCGGGTGGGACGCCCCGGCTCGCCGGCGTCCACGCCGGCACCGGCACCCGCCCGGCCGTCCGCCGTCCGCGTCATCTCCCCGATCGTGCGGCGGCTGGCCAGCGAGCGCGGGGTCGACCTGGCCGGGGTGACCCCGAGCGGACCGGGCGGGGTCATCCGGCGCGCGGACGTCGAGTCGCTGGCCGCCGCGCCCGCCGCGGCCGCCGCGGCCGCTGCCTCCGCCCCGGCCGCGCCGCGGGACGGCGAGACCCGGGTGCCGCTGCGCGGGCTGCGACGCGCCGTGGCCGACAAGGTCAGCCGGTCGCGGCGCGAGATCCCGGACGTCACGATCTGGGTGGACGTCGACGCCACCGGCCTGCTCGA
>JBMOMI010000740.1:0-1827 GCA_049325235.1 Actinomycetota bacterium
GCTGCGGTACCGGATCGGCAAGCTCGAACGGATCCTCGGGCCGTTCACCGAGGACGCCACTTTGCGGCTGAACGTGGCTCTCGCCCTCCGCGTCGTCGCGATGCGCGGCTTGCGGTGATCTGCCCGCGACACGCCCTACTCGCGGCTTTTCCCGCATCCGCCAGGGTCTTTCAGACGTGACAAGCGTCACCCGGCGACATGGGCGAATGTCGCCGGTGGAAGTGCCTGCGCCGCTCCCTACCGTTCCTCCATCCTGATCATGCGTCGTCCAGGCCGGACGGCGGCGTCGGGGGCCGAGATCCGGACCGCGCGGTCCGGTGGGAGGAGGAGGCATGGCCTTCGGTTGGAAGCTCCACGGGGACGGGAGGCACCTCGCCCCCGGCGACGTCGTCGCACCCGACGAACGGCTGTCGTGGGACCGCACCGTCGGGCTGGGTGCCCAGCACGTCGTCGCGATGTTCGGTGCGACTTTCGTCTTCCCGATCGTCATGGGCCTGAACCCGCAGCTGGCCATCATGATGAGCGGCATCGCGACGATCGCGTTCCTGCTGATCGTCAAGGGCAAGGTGCCGAGCTACCTGGGGACGTCGGCCTCGTTCGTGGGCGGCGTCGCCGCGATCCGCGCGCAGGGCGGGACGTCGCAGGAGGTGACCGGCGCGATCCTCGTCGCGGGCGTCGTGCTGGCCCTGGTCGGTCTCGTCATCCACTTCGCCGGGTCCCGGCTGATCTACGCGGTGCTGCCGCCGGTCGTCACCGGCGCCGTCGTCATGCTCATCGGGTTCAACCTCGCGCCCGTGGTGGCGAACATCTACTGGCCGCAGGACCAGTGGGTCGCCCTGCTCGTGATGATCTTCGTGATCGCGGTGAGCGTGGGCGTCCGCGGCTTCGTCGGCCGTATCTCGATCTTCCTCGGGCTCGTGTTCGGCTACCTGCTGTCGTGGGTGTTCGACCGGACCTTCGGGCAGATCACGTCGTTCGACCCCGCGGCGGGCGAGGAGACCACGAGGTTCCGCGTCAACTGGGACAACGTGGTGGCCGCGGACTGGATCGGCTTCCCGCCGCGGACGACCACCGGGCCGGACGGCGGCGAGATCGTGGGCTGGCACCTCCCCGACTTCAACCTGGCGTTCGTGCTGCTGGTGCTGCCGGCCGTGATCGCGCTGGTCGCCGAGAACACCGGCCACGTCAAGGCGGTCGCGGAGATGACCGCACGCGACCTCGACCCGGTGATGGGCCGGGCGATCGCCGCGGACGGCGTCGGCACGGTGATCGCCACGTCCGTCGGTGGCTCGCCGACCACCACCTACGCCGAGAACATCGGCGTGATGGCGGCGACGCGCGTCTACTCGACGGCGGCCTACTACGTGGCGGCGCTCGTCGCCATCCTGTTCGGCTTCTCGCCCAAGTTCGGCGCGGTGGTCTCGGCGGTGCCCGGCGGGGTGCTCGGCGGCATCACCGTCGTCCTCTACGGCATGATCGGCCTGCTGGGCGCGAAGATCTGGCGGGAGAACAACGTCGACTTCGGCAACCCGCTGAACCTCGTGCCCGTGGCCGCGGGGATCATCATCGCCATCGGCGACACGAGCCTGCAGATCACCGACACCTTCGTCCTGTCCGGCATCGCCCTGGGCACGATCGTGACGATCGCCGGGTACCACCTGGCGTTCGCTCTCGCCCCCGAGCACCTCAAGACCCGGGGGCGCGGCGCGACGGTCATCTTCGACGTCCCGCACGGGTACGCGGCGGGGGAGCCGCCGTCGGTCACCCAGGCGCGACAGGCCCCGGACGAGTTCAAGGACCGCTGAGCGTCCCCGGCCGGTCGCCGGT
>JBMOMI010000741.1:0-1827 GCA_049325235.1 Actinomycetota bacterium
CCCGGACGGCGCCGGCAAGAGCACAATCAGCGCCGCGCTCGAGCACGAGCCTCTGCCTGCGCCCGTCAAGAGGATCTACATGGGCGTGAACCTCGAGGCGAGCGGCCTGATGCTGCCGACCACCCGGCTTGCCCTCGCCGTGAAGCGGGCGCGCGGCGGTACGCCGGACATGACCGCGGCCTGGTCGCGCGCAGGCGGCGGCGATCGGGTCGCTGGCCGCGCGTCGCGGGCGGCGCTGCGCGGAGTGCGGTTGTCCCTCTGGCTGGCGGAGGAGTGGTTCCGGCAGCTCGTGGCGACCTGGCACCGGATGCGGGGTGCCGTCGTCGTCTTCGACCGGCACTTCGTCGCCGACTACGTCCTCGACGACTCCTCGCCTGCCTCCGCCAGCGAGGCGGTACACCGGTGGCTGCTGCGTCACGCGTACCCGAAGCCCGACCTCGTGATCTGCCTCGATGCACCCGGCGAGGTGCTGCACCGGCGCAAGCAGGAGGCCACGGTCGAGTGGCTCGAGCGCAGGCGGCGGCAGTACCTGGCCCTGGGCGGCACCGTCCCGCACTTCGAGGTCGTGGACGTCGACCGACCGCTCGACGTCGTCGTCAAGGACGTGGCCCGGACGGTGGCCACCTACTGCGAAGCGAGGCGCACGTGAGGATCCTGATCGCCAGCTCCATCGACGCGGGCGCCGTCGAGTCGCTGCAGCGCGAGCACGACGTGGTGCGCCGCTTCAACGCGACCGAGGACGAGCTCCGCGACGCGGTGCCGGAGTCGGACGTGGTCGTGTTCCGCAGCGGCGTCCGCCTCAGCGACGCAGTCATCTCCCGGGCCCGGCCCGGCACCCTGCTGCTCCGCGCGGGGTCCGGGCTCGACAACGTCGACGTCGACAGCGCGACGCGCTGCGCCGTGCGGGTCGTGCGCGTGCCGGGCAGCTCGGCCCAACCGGTGGCCGAGTTCACGTTCGCCCTGCTGCTGAGCCTGGCCCGGAACGTCACGCTGGCCGACCGACTGCTGCGCGACCGCCGATGGCCGAAGCCCGATCTCGGCGGGCCACTGCTGGCCGGCAAGACGCTCGGTGTCGTCGGCGCCGGGAACATCGGCAGCAGGGTCGGTCAGATGGGCGCGGCGTGGGGCATGCGGGTGCTCGGGTGCGTTGCCACCCCCGACGCCTCCGTCGAGAAGGCGCTGCGGGCCAAGGGCGTGGAGCTGACGTCGTTCGAGCGGGTCGTGGAGGAGGCCGACTTCCTCTGCCTGCACGTCCCGCTGACCGAGTCGACCCGGCACCTCGTGGACGGCCGGGTCCTGGCCCGGATGAAGCGGGGCTCCTACCTGGTCAACGTCGCCCGCGGCGGGGTCGTGGACGAGGCGGCGCTGCGGCTGGCCCTCCTGCAGGGCGACCGGGTGCTGGGGGCGGCGCTCGACGTCCACGAGACAGAGGGCGAGGGCACCCGCTCGCCACTGGCGGACCTGCCGAACGTCGTCCTCACCCCGCACATCGGCGCGATGGCGTCGGACTCCCAGCGGCTGATCGGGGAGCGGGTGGTCCAGCTCGTGGCGGCGCATGCCGAGGGCCGCTTGGACGACGTCCTCGACGCCCAGGAGGTCGTCGAGCAGGGCGTGACAACGAAGGAGATGGCGTCATGAGGCAGAACCGGGCCGAGCGGAAGCGGGAGATGCTGCGCGAGGGGCTGGCACGGCCGCGCCCGCTGGTCGCCGTGGGCGCCCACGACGCGATGAGCGCCCAGCTCATCGAGGCGTACGGCTTCGACGCGGTGTGGGTGAGCGGTTTCGGCGTCGCCACCATGACGCACGCACTACCGGACCTGAACCTCA
>JBMOMI010000742.1:0-1824 GCA_049325235.1 Actinomycetota bacterium
CGTCCGGGCGAGCGTCGACGCCCTCGACCGGGACGACCACCGACAGCTGCCGCCCGTCGGCGTCGAACCAGAGGACCCACAGCTCGCGGCCGCCCCGGCTGGCCTCGTCGACGACCAGCTGCCAGCGTTCGGCCAGCTGGTCGGCGCTCGTGACGGGAGGCAGCGTCGCCCTGGACCGGCCGGCGTTCTCGGAAGACGTCATGGCAGCCACCGTGCCGCAGCCGCCGCAGTGATCGTTTGCGTTGTCCACAGGGCCGCGGAGCGCTACGGTGTGCTACGTGACGAGCATCAGCCAGCGTGAGCTGCGCAACGACAACGCGGAGATCATGCGCAACGTCGAGCGGGGGGAGTCCTACATCGTCACGCGCCGCGGCGTGCCGGTGGCACGGCTGTCCCCGATCACGCAGGAGTCCGAGCTTCCCTGCGTCCGCCCGGCGGTGACCCGCCCGGTCTACTCCGGCCTTCCACGGGTTCGTTCCGACATGACCACCGCCGCCGTGCTGGACGACCTGCGCGGCGAGCGGTGAGCCGCTGGTACCTCGACGCGTCGGCGGCTCTGAAGCTGATCGTCGACGAGCCGGAGTCCGCGGCGCTCGCGCGGGCGATCGACGACGAGCAGCCCGATCTCGTGGCCTGCCTGCTGCTCGAGACGGAGCTGCGACGTGCGGCGCACCGGAGCCCGGCCCTCACTCAGCAGGTGGTCTCCGGCGTCCTGGACGGGATCTCGCTGTACGGCGTCCCCGCCTCGCTGTTCGCCGAGGCAGGTCTCCTGCCCGGTGCGCGACTGCGCTCACTCGACGCTCTCCACCTGGCGGCTGCCGTCCGGCTGGGTGTCGACCGGGTCGTCGCCTACGACACGCGGTTGGTCGAGGCGGCTCGCGACCTTGGCCTGCGGGTGTTCACCCCGTCCTGAGGCAGCAGTGCGGCGTACGCTCCGCACGTGGCCCCGCGAGCCGTGTCGGATCAGCGCTTGCGCGACCTGGCGCGGCTGCGCCGCGTCCGCGACCGGATCGACCGCGAGTACGCCCAGCCGCTGGACGTCGAGGCGCTCGCCCGTGGGGCGAACATGTCGGCCGGCCACCTCAGCCGTGCGTTCCGGCAGGCCTACGGCGAGTCGCCGTACTCCTACGTGATGACCCGGCGCATCGAACGTGCCATGGCGCTGCTACGCCGCGGCGACCTCAGCGTCACCGAGGTGTGCTTCGCGGTCGGCTGCTCGTCGCTGGGCACCTTCAGCGCCCGCTTCACCGAGCTCGTCGGCGTGCCTCCCAGCACGTACCGGCGGGAGGCGGCAGGCACGACCGCCGGGATACCGCCGTGCATGGCGAGGCAGGTCACCAGACCGATCAGGAATCGAGAAGCGCGTGCCACGGACTAGCCCATAGCGTCACGGCCATGGACATCACGATTCGCTACGCGTTCCTGCCGCACACCGACGCCGACGCCGCCCTCGCCTTCTACCGCGACCTGCTCGGTTTCGAGGTCCGCAACGACGTCCACTACAACGGGATGCGCTGGATCACGGTCGGGCCGCCCAGCCAGCCGGGCACGTCCATCGTCCTGCACCCGCCGGCCACCGACCCCGGTATCACGGACGACGAGCGGCGCACCGTCCTCGAGCTCATCGCCAAGGGCAGCTACACCGCCATCACCTTGGCCACCGACGACCTGGACGGCGTCTTCAAGCGCCTTCAAGGCGACGGCGCGGACGTCGTCCAGGAGCCGGTGGACCAGCCCTACGGCGTCCGGGACTGCGCCGTCCGCGATCCGGCCGGCAACCTCGTGCGGATCGAGGAGCGGCGCTGAGCCCGACGTCGCCTGCCC
>JBMOMI010000743.1:0-1823 GCA_049325235.1 Actinomycetota bacterium
GCCCGCAGCGCCTTGTTCGTCACGTCGGCACCCCAGGTGGCGCCGACGAACGACGACGTCACGGCCCCCCGGTCGACCCCGTACGCCTCGGCCAGGGCGCCCGCGAGCTGGTCGGTCTCGTCGTCGTCCAGCCGCTCGGTCTGCACGCGGACGCTGTCGTCGCCGATCACCGACACGCGCGGCACGTCGGTCGCCCCGATCGTCGCCTCGACGGTGTCCACGGCGATCGTCTCGCTGGTGTCCGCGACGCCGGTGACGCGGAACTCCGAGCCGCCACGGAACTCGATGCCGGGGTTCAGGCCCTTGAACACCAGCAGCAGCACCGAGGCGACGAAGACGACGACGCCGACCCCGTACCAGAGGTTGCGGCGCCCGACGATGTCGTACGACCGGCGCCCGGTGTAGAGGTCGTTGCCCCACTGGGCGAAGCTCGGCATGGCTCAGGACTCCTTCGCCCGGCTGCTGGACACGCTCTCGGAGTCGGCGTCGGCGTCGGTGTCGGCGCCGGCCTGCTCGGCGCGCCGCGCCGCGGCCTTGCGCTCGGCGATCGTCTGCCGTCCGGGCTCCCCGGACGCCGCAGCGGCGCCGGCCGTGGCCCCGCCCGCCGCGGCGGCCGCAGGACGCCGGACCCGGCCCCGCCCCGCGTACGCGACGGTACGGCCGAGGTGCGTGGCGTCGAACCCGGACAGGCGGTGGCCGCCGCCGAAGAACCTCGTGCGGGCCAGGAGCGCCAGCATCGGGTGGGTGAACAGGAAGACCACGAGCAGGTCGATGAGCGTGGTGAGGCCGAGCGTGAACGCGAACCCGCGCACGCCGCCGACCGCGAGCAGGAAGAGCACGACGGCAGCGAGGAAGCTGACGGCGTCCGAGGCCAGGATGGTGCGCTTGGCGCGCTGCCAGCCGTTCTCGACCGCGGCGACGAGGCTCCGGCCCTCGCGCACCTCGTCGCGGACGCGCTCGAAGTACACGATGAACGAGTCGACGGTGATGCCGATCGCGACGATCAGACCGGCGACGCCGGGCAGGCTGAGCCGGTACCCCTGGTACCAGGAGAGCAGGGCGATCGCCAGGTAGGTGACGACGGCCGCGATGACGAGGCTGGCGATCGTCACCATCCCCAGCGCGCGGTACTGCAGCAGCGAGTAGAGAACGACGAGCCCGAGCCCGATGAGGCCGGCCAGCAGGCTGCGCTGCAGCTGCTCGGCGCCGAGCAGGGCGGAGATCTGCTCCTCGGTCTGCACCTGGAAGGAGATCGGCAGGGCGCCGAACTTCAGCTGGTTGGCCAGCGTCTGCGCGCTGTCCTGGGTGAACGAGCCGCTGATCTGCGCCTGGCCGTTCGGGATCGGCTCGTTGACGCGCGGCGCGGACACCACGAGCCCGTCCAGCACGATCGCGAACTGGTTCTGCGGCGGCGGCAGGCTGACGAGGCGCTCGGTGGTCTCCCGGAACGCGCGGGCGCCCTCGCGGTCGAGGTCGAGCTGGACGATCCACTCGCCGGTCTGGATGCCCTGCGGCGTGGTGCCGAGGCCGGCGTTCGCCGAGTCGATGTTCGTGCCCTCGACCTCGACCGGCCCGAGGATGTACTTCGCCACGCCGTCCGCCGAGCACGTGACGAGCGGCTTGGTGACGTCGTCCTGGGTGCCGCCGGTGAGGTTCGCCGGGTCGCTGCAGTCGAGCTCGGTGAACTGCTGCTGGATCTCGGGGGTGATCCAGGCGAGGTCGCTCGGACTCGTCGGCTCCGGGGCCGGCGTCGGCTCGGCCGGTGCCGGCTCGGTCGGTGCCGGCTCGGTGGGTGCCGGCTCGGCAGGTGCCGGCTCGGCCGG
>JBMOMI010000744.1:0-22862 GCA_049325235.1 Actinomycetota bacterium
GTCCACCGGCTGCCCGCATCCGGCGTCCAGGTGCAGCGCGACGCGCAGCCCGCGAGGCTGGATCTCGGCGGCCTCCCAGTCGATGCTCTGGACGGGCAGGCTGGTCCAGTCCCGCGGGTCCGGCCGACTGATGACCCGCATGAGCAGGGCGAGGTCGGCGACCTCGCGTGCCATCGGCCCGGCGCAGCGGCCGAGGTACGGGGCGTCGAGCGGTACCCGGCCGTAGCTCGGCTTCAGGGTGGCCAGGCCGAGCCACGTGCCGGGCAGACGGATCGAGCCGCCGATGTCCGTCCCGACGTGCAGGGGGCCGTAGCCGCCCGCAGCGGCTGCCCCGGCCCCCGAGCTGGATCCCCCCGTCGTCCAGCGGGGGTTCCAGGGGCTCCGGCTGATCCCGTGGAGGCTCGACACGCCGGAGGAGAGCATTCCCCAGTCGGGCATGACGGTGGAGCCGAGCACGACGCCACCGGACTCCAGGACCCGGGCCGTGACCGGTGCGTCCGAGTCGGGGACGACCGGATCCACCCCGGCCGTCCCCGACGGCATCGGCACCCCGGCCCGGGCGATGTTCTCCTTCAGGGTGACCGGGACGCCGTCGAGGGGCCCGAGCGGCTGACCTGCCGCCCAGCGCGCCTCGCTGGCCTCTGCGGCCTTGCGCGACGCGTCGGGGTCGGTCACCCAGAACGCGTTGAGGGTGTCCTCACGCGCCTCGATCACCGCCTGAACGGCGTCGTGGACCTCTACCGGTGAGATCGACCGTTCGGCGTAACCCTTCACGAGTCGCACCGCTGAGGTCGTCGCGAGCGCCAGCCCGTCGGTCATCCGGCTGTCCTCTCTGTCGGCGTCCGAGCCGGCGGGCACCCTTGACAACCTGCCGGTGGCTCGCCAGGGTAGCGCCATTCGTGACCCAGTTCACTGGTCAGACCAGACGCCGTGGTTTCGGCGATGAGAGCGACGGAGGCGACGATGCCGCAGGGAACGATCCGCGTCGCCGTCATCCCCGGGGACGGCGTCGGCCCCGAGGTCGTCGCGGCGACGACGCCGGTCCTGGCCGCGGCGGTGGAGGCGCAGGGAGAGCGGCTGGAGACCGTGGAGCTCGACTGGGGCGGCGAGCGCTACCTGCGCGAAGGCGCGGCGATGCCCGCTGACGCCGCTCGGACGGTGCGCGGGTACGACGCCGTCCTGTTCGGCGCGGTCGGGCGGCCCGACGTCCCGGACCACGAGCTGGTCTGGGGTCTCATCATCGGCCTGCGTCAGCAGCTCGACCTGGCCGTGAACATCCGCCCCGTCCGCTCGTTCCCGGGTGTGCCGACCGCGGTGCGGGACACAGAGGGGGTCGACCTCGTCATCGTGCGCGAGAACACCGAGGGCGAGTACGTCGGCGCCGGCGGCGTGGCGCACGCGGGGACGGGCCACGACCTCGGCATCGAGGTCGCCGTGCACTCGCGCCGGGTGATCGAGCGCGCGGCCCACCACGCGTTCGGGCTCGCCCGGAGCCGGTCGGGCCGGCTGAGCCTGGTGACGAAGTCGAATGCCATGCGCCACGGGTACCCCTTGTGGGACAGCGTCGTCCGAGAGGTCGCCGAGCAGTACCCCGACGTCCAGCTGGAGACGGTGCTCGTCGACGCGATGGCGGCCCGGATGGTGCAGGCTCCTCGCTCGTTGGACGTGCTGCTCGCGGGCAACCTGTTCGGCGACATCCTGTCCGACCTCGCCGCCGTCCTCGCCGGCGGCATGGGGATGGCGCCCAGCGCCAACGTGCTGCCCGGCGGCGACGTCCCGGGGGTGTACGAGCCGGTGCACGGCTCGGCCCCCGACATCGCCGGCCGTGGCCTGGCGAACCCGGTCGCCTGCATGCTGTCCGGCGCCTTGATGCTCGAAGACCTGGGCCGAGCCGCGGCCGCCGAGACCGTGCGAGTCGCCGTCGCCAGGGCGCTCGCGGACCCCGCCCACCACACCGCCGACCTCGGCGGCAGCGCCACCACGGCGCAGCTCGCCGCTGCAGTCCTGAACCGGATGGAGAACTGACGTGAGGCAACCGACGAAGGCCGTGGTCGGCGCGCTCGCCGCGCTGTCGCTGCTGCTCACTGCGTGCTCGGCGGGTTCGACCGCGGAGCCCGGCGCCACCGGCGGCGAGGGCGGGACGGGCGACGAGAGCCTGAGCGTGGGCCTGGTCGCCGAGCCCGCCAGCCTCGACTTCACCAATACCGACGGCGCCGCCATCCCGCAGGCGCTGCTCTACAACGTCTACGAGGGCCTGGTGAAGCTCGACCAGGACGGCGAGATCCAGCCGCTGCTCGCCGAGGAGTGGGAGATCTCCGAGGACCGGCGCACGTACACCTTCCAGCTTGTCGACAACGCTGTCTTCTCCAACGGCGAGCCGTTCACGGCCGAGGACGCCGTGTTCTCGATCGAACGCGTGAAGTCGGACTGGACGGTCTCGCTCAAGGCCGCGATGGACGTCGTGGAGTCGGCCGAGGCGGTCTCCGACACCGAGCTGAAGGTCACGCTCTCCCGGCCGAGCAACGACTGGCTGTACCGGATGACGACGCGGATCGGCGCCATGTTCAGCCGCACCGGCGTGGACGACCTCGCCAACGAGCCGGTCGGCACCGGGCCCTACGTCGTCGAGAGCTGGACGCGCGGCGACTCCATCTCCCTCGCCCGCAACGACGAGTACTGGGGCGAGGAGCCGTACTTCGCGTCCGTCGACCTGCGCTACTTCGCCGACCCGACGGCCCTGAACAACGCGCTGCTGTCGAACACCATCGACGTCATCGGCACCGTGCAGACCCCCGAGTCGCTCGGGCAGTTCGAGGGCAACGACGACTACCAGGTCATCGAGGGGCTGACGAACGGCGAGGTCCTGCTGTCGTTCAACAACGGCGCCGGGCCGATGAGCAACCCGCAGCTGCGCCAGGCCGTCCGCCACGCCATCGACCGTCAGGCCCTGCTCGACACGTGCTGGGCGGGCCGCGGCACCCTCATCGGCAGCCACGTGCCGCCCACCGACCCCTGGTACGAGGACCTCACGGACACGTACCCGCACGACGTCGAGGCAGCGAAGCGGCTCGTGCAGGAGTCCGGCCAGGCCGGAGCGACGCTGCGGCTGCGCATCCCGTCCCTCCCGTACGCCGTCGCCTGCGGCACGGTCGTCAAGAGCCAGCTCGAGCAGGTCGGCCTCACCGTGCAGCTCGACCAGCTGGAGTTCCCGGCCGCCTGGCTGCAGACGGTGTTCACCGACCGCGACTACGACATGTCGATCGTCGCGCACGTCGAGCCGCGCGACCTCGGTGCGGTGTTCGGCAACCCCGACTACTACACCGCTTACGGCACGCCGGAGCTGCAGGCGCTGCTCGAGGCCGCAGACCAGGGCACCGAGGACGAGCAGATCGAGAACATGAAGGCCGCCGCGCGACTGATCTCGGAGGACGCGGCGGGGGACTGGCTGTTCCTCCTGCCCAACCTCATCGTGGCCGACGCCGACGTGACCGGGCTGCCGGAGAACGCCATCTCCGAGTCCTTCGACCTCACCGAGCTCGCCCGCGGCTGAGGGGGAGCACACGGTCCATGGTCCTGAGAGTCCTGCAGCGAACGGCGATCCTGCTCGCCAGCCTCGCGGTGAGCTCGGTGCTGGTGTTCGCCTTCATGGCGGTGCTGCCCGGCGACCCGGCACGCGTCGCCCTCGGCGTCAGCGCGTCGGAGGAGGCGGTGGCGCGGCTGCGGACGGACTTCGGCCTGGACCGGCCCCTGCTCACCCAGTACCTCGACTGGGTGAGCGGGCTGGTCACGTTCGACCCGGGGATCTCCTACGTGTCACGCGCCGAGATCGGCCCGCAGATCGCCGACCGGCTGCAGGTGACGCTGTGGCTGGTCGTCACCGCGATGCTGCTGGCGCTCGTCGTGGCGGTGCCACTCGGCACGCTGATGGCCGTGCGGCACCGCCACCTGTCTGGCCTGCTGCTCGCCGGCCTGTCCCAGGTGGGGGTCGCCGTCCCGGCGTTCCTGGCGGGCATCCTGCTCATCGCCGTGTTCGCCGTGGGGCTCGGCTGGCTGCCGGCCAACGGCTGGACGCCGCCGGCGCAGGACCCGGTGCGGTTCCTCCAGCAGCTCACCCTGCCCGCGCTGTCCCTGGCGCTCGTCCAGGGCGCCGTCCTCACCCGTTACGTGCGCAGCGCCGTCCTCGACGTGCTGCGGGAGGACTACCTGCGCACCGCTCGGGCCAAGGGGCTTCGGCCGATGCAGTCCCTCGTGCGGCACGGGCTGCGCAACGCGGCGGTGCCTGTCGTCACCGTGCTCGGGCTGCAGCTGGCCACCCTGCTCATCGGGGCCGTCGTCGTGGAGCGGGTGTTCGTCATCCCCGGGCTCGGCAGCCTGCTCCTCGACAGCGTCGCCAACCGCGACCTCATCCTCGTGCAGGACGTCGTCATGCTGCTCGTGGTCGCGGTGCTCCTCACCAACTTCGTGGTCGACCTGCTCTACCTGCTCATCGACCCCCGGCTGCGGACGGCGACGTCGTGAGCACGGCGGAGACCGCAGGCCTGCCCGTCGACCTCACCGCGACCGCGTCGGCCCGGCGGCGACTCAACGGCAGCCTCGTCACCGGCGGCGTGCTCGTCGGCGCGGTCATCGGCATGGCCTTGGTGTCGTTCGTCTGGATGCCGCACGACCCCACCTTCGTCGACGCCACGGCGCGGCTGCGCACCCCGGACGCCACGTACTGGTTCGGCACCGACAAGTTCGGCCGCGACGTATTCAGCCAGATCCTCGTCGGCTCGCGGACGACGCTGTTCGTCGGTGTCGTCGCTGTCGGTGTGGCGGCGCTCGTCGGCGTCCCTCTCGGGCTGGTCGCCGGCATGGGGCCGCGCTGGCTCGGCGAGCTGCTGATGCGCGCGAACGACCTGCTGCTCGCGTTTCCGGCGCTGCTGCTCGCCATCATGTTCGCCGCGGTGTACGGCGCCAGCACGCTCGCCGCGATGGTCGCCATCGGCATCGCCACCATCCCGAGCTTCGCGCGCATCGTGCGCGGCGGCACGCTGCAGGTCATGCGCACCGAGTACGTGCTCGCCGCGCGCTCGGCCGGTCGCCGCCCGTTCGCGATCGGCCTGCGGCACGTGCTGCCCAACGTCAGCGGCCTCGTCATCGTGCAGGCGTCGGTGAGCTTCGCGATCGCCGTCCTCGCCGAGGCCGCGCTGTCGTTCCTCGGTTTCGGCACCCCCCCGCCCACCCCGTCGTGGGGCCGGATGCTGCAGGAGAGCCAGGAGATGCTGTGGTCGGCGCCGCGCCTGGCGCTGTTCCCTGGCGTCGCCATCGCGGTTGCCGTTCTCGGGTTCAACCTCCTCGGCGACGGTCTGCGCGACCGCTTCGACCCGAAGCTGGAGGACCGCCGGTGACCGCCGAGGCGCTGAGCGACCACGTGCCGGGCGCCGACGTCCTGACCGTCGAGGGCCTCGACGTCCGCGTGCGCGACCTCACCCTCGTCGAGGACGTCAGCTTCTCCATCAGGTCGGGCGAGCGTGTCGGGCTCATCGGGGAGTCCGGTTCCGGCAAGTCCCTGACCGCGCTGAGCCTGCTCGGCCTGCTCCCCGAGGGTCTCGAGGCGACCGGCTCGGTGCGCCTCGCCGGCGTCGGCCACGACCTCGTCGGCGCAGACGAGCGGCGGATGTCGCGGGTACGCGGCAAGGACGTCGGGATGGTGTTCCAGGAGCCGATGACGGCGCTGAACCCGACGATGCGGGTCGGGCGCCAGGTGGCCGAGGCGCTGCTCATCCACCGCACCCGGCCCGACCGGCGCTCCGCGCGCCGCGCGGCGGTCGAGCTGCTCGCGCAGGTCGGCCTGCCCGACCCCGCGAACGCCGCGCACGCCTACCCCCACCAGTTCTCCGGCGGTCAGCGGCAGCGCGTCGTCCTGGCGCTCGCCCTGGCCAACGACCCGAAGCTGCTCGTGTGCGACGAGCCGACCACGGCGCTCGACGTCACCGTGCAGGCCCTCGTGCTCGACCTCATCGTGCGCGGCGTGCAGGCTCGCGACTCGGCGCTGCTGTTCATCACTCATGACCTGCCCGTGGTCGCGACCGCGTGCGAGCGCGTGCTCGTCATGTACGGCGGGCGGATCGTCGAGGCGGGGCCCGTGCACGAGGTGTTCACCCGGCCCCGGCACCGCTACACGCAGGGCCTCATCGCGGCGTCCGACCTCACCGCCGTCGACGAGCGAGGGCGCCTGGCCACCATCAGCGGCTCCGTCCCGCCTGCGGGTCGCTTCCCGGCCGGCTGCGTGTTCCGCAACCGCTGCCCGCACGCCACCGACGTCTGCGCACGCCGACCTGACTGGACGGCCACCGGGCCATCTTCGGGCTTCGCCTGCTTCCACCCGGCGGCCGGCGACGAGGAGGTGCGCCGTGGCTGAGGCCGTCCCCGCGATCCGCCTGCGTGACGTGACGCGCGTGTACCGGCGCCCGCGGACGTCGCTGCGTCACCCCAGCCCGCCGGTGCACGCCCTGCGCGGCGTCAGCCTGGAGATCCCGGCCGGCGAGCGGTTCGGCATCGTGGGGGAGTCCGGCTGCGGGAAGTCCACGCTGCTGCGGATCGTCGCCGGGCTCGACCACCCCACGAGCGGCACGGTGGAGGTCGAGGGCCGGCGCGTCAGCGGCCTGCCGGAGAAGCGCCTGCGCCACCTGCGCGAGACGTTGCAGCTGGTCTTCCAGGACCCGATGAGCTCGCTGGACCCGCGGATGCGAGTGCGGGACATCGTCGCCGAGCCGCTGGTCGCGCAAGGGCACGGCAACGACCGGGCGCGCGTGGTGGAGCTGCTCGAGGCCGTCGGGTTGCGCGCCGAGGCCGCCGACCGGTACCCGCACCAGTTCTCCGGCGGTCAGCGCCAGCGGATCTCGATCGCCCGGGCGCTCGCCCCGCGGCCGCGCATCATCGTCGCGGACGAGCCGGTCAGCGCCCTCGACGTGTCGGTGCGCGCCCAGGTGCTCAACCTCATCGCCGACCTCGTCGACGACCTGCACCTCACGCTCGTGCTCGTCTCCCACGACCTGTCCGTCGTCCGCCACGTGTGCGACCGCGTCGCCGTCATGCACGACGGGCGCGTCGTCGAGACCGGACCGGTCGAGGAGGTCTACGAGCGGCCGCAGCACCCCTACACGCGCCGGCTGGTCGCCGCGGTGCCGACGCTCGAGAAGGCGCTCGCCGGGGCCACCCCCGCGGACCTCACGCAGGGGGCGACGGCATGAGCGCGCGGCCGGGTCCGACGAACTCCCTGACCGACGTCGAGGGCATCCGCGTCGGTCACGCGCAGCGCACCGGCGACGGCTGGCTGTCCGGGACGACGGTCGTGCTCGCCCCCGACGGCGGCGCCGTCGCGGGTGTGGACGTGCGCGGCGGAGGGCCGGGCACCCGGGAGACCGACCTGCTCGACCCGCGCAACGTCGTCCCTCGCGTCGACGCGGTCGTGCTCTCCGGCGGCAGCGCCTTCGGGCTTGCGGCCGCGGACGGCGTGATGCAGCGCCTCGCCGCCGCAGGCCGGGGGCTGCCCGTGCCCGGTGCCGGCTGCGCCGTCCCCATCGTGCCCGCGGCGGTGGTCTTCGACCTCGGCCGCGGCGGTGACGTCGCGGCCCGCCCGGACGCCGCGCTGGGCGCCGAGGCCTACGACGCCGCCGTCGCTGCCGGGGCCGGCCCGGTGCCGGCCGGCGCCGTCGGGGCGGGCACGGGCGCGCTAGCCGGCGGCCTCAAGGGCGGGATCGGCTGCGCCAGTGCGGTTCTCGACAACGGGACGACGGTCGCGGCGCTCGCCGTCGTCAACGCCGTGGGTTCGTGCGTCGACCCGCTGACGGGTGAGCTGTACGCGCTGCGCCTCGGGCTGGCCGGCGAGTTCGCCGGAGTCTCGCGCCCGTCGGCGGAGGACGTCGCCGCCGCGGAGACCGCCCGCCGGGCCGTGGCCGGGGCCGCCACCCTCGCCACCACGATCGGCGTCGTGGTCACCGACCGGGCGCTCACGAAGGCCCAGTGCGCCAAGGTGTCCGGCGTCGCCCAGGACGGGATGGCCCGCGCTGTACGGCCGGTGCACACGATGCTCGACGGTGACACCGTCTTCACCCTGGCCACCGGACGGCGCGGCGAGCCCGACCTGCCCGCCTTCCAGGAGCTGCTCGACGTGGCCGGCGACTGCTTCGGCCGGGCCGTCGGGCACGCCATGCTCGCGGCGCGGTCCGTCGAGACGCCGTGGGGCCGGCTGCCCTCCTACCGCGAGCGCTTCCCGTCCGCCTTCCCGGGTGGCACCGACGACCCCGAAGGGACCTGATGACACGCCTCCTCGAGGAGCTCCCCGTCGGTCTGCCGGTCGGCGACGCGTGGGTGGACGCCCCGGCCCTGGCCGACGTCCGCTTCCCCTACGACGGCAGCTTCGTGGCCGCCGCGCCGGTCGGGGACGCGGCCACCGCCCGGCGCGCGGTCGACGAGGCGGTCGCCGTCCGCGCCGCCACCGCAGCGCTGCCGTCGCACGTGCGGCGGGCAGCGCTGCTGTCGGTGCACGCCGCCCTCGCCGCGCGGGCCGACGACCTCGTCGACCTGCTCGTGCTGGAGACCGGCAAGCCGCGGGTGGACTGCCGCGTCGAGGTCGACCGCACGCTGCTGACAGCGCAAACCGCTGCCGAGGAGGTGGCCCGGCTGCACGGGGAGACGGTGCCGCTGGACCTGCTGCCCAGCGGGGAGGGACTGCTCGGCTTCTGGACCCGGCGTCCGATCGGCGTCGTCGTCGGGATCGCCGGATTCAACTACCCGCTGCTGCTCGCGGCCCACAAGGTGGCACCCGCGCTGGCCGCCGGCTGTCCCGTCGTCGTCAAGCCGGCGCCGCAGACCCCGCTGGCGACCCTGCTGCTGGTGCACCTGCTGCGCGAGTCGCTAGCGGCCGCCGGAGGCCCGCGGGCCGCCGTCCAGCTCGTCACCGGCGGCGTCGACGTCGGCGTCGCGCTCACCACCGACCGGCGGATAGGTGCGGTGTCGTTCACCGGCTCGGCCGCCGTCGGGCACCGCATCGCGCGAGATGCCGCCCCCACCAAGGTCCTGCTGGAGCTCGGCTCCAACGCCGCCCTAGTGGTGGCCGAGGACGCCGACCTGGACGCCGCGGCCGACGCGGTGGTCCGTGGCGGCTACTACGCCTCGGGGCAGGCGTGCATCAGCGTGCAGCGGGTCGTCGTCGTCGACGCCGTGCGCGACGCCTTCGTGGGCCGGCTCGCCGAGCGAGTGAAGCAGGTCGTCGTGGGCGACCCGCGCGACTCGGAGACCCGGGTCTCGGCCCTGATCGACGAGGCGTCGGCGTCACGCGTGGCGGCCTGGGTGGACGAGGCAGTGCGGGCCGGGGCCACGATCGTCACGGGCGGAGGGCGCCGGGGGGGCGCCCTCGAGCCGACCGTGCTGCTCGACGTCCCGGACGGCGTGCTGGCCTGGGACGAGGAGGTGTTCGGCCCAGTTGTCGCCGTCCGGTCGGTGCCCGACCTGGACGCGGCGCTCGACGTCGTCAACGCCTCGCGGTACGGGCTGCACGCCAGCGTCTTCACTGCCTCGCTGGAGACGGCGTTCGCCGCGGTGGACCGTCTCGAGGTCGGCGGCGTGGTCGTCAACGAGGTGCCGGGGTTCCGGTCCGACGTCATGCCGTACGGCGGCGTGAAGGACTCCGGAGCAGGCCGGGAGGGCCCGCGCTTTGCGATGGAGGAGCTGACCGTGACGCGGATGGCCGTCATCCGGCCGGCCGTGGGGAAGAGGTGAAGGCGATGGCCGACACGATCCAGGACCCGCTGAGCCGCTACGGCGAGCTGTTCAGCCTGAAGGGGCGTACCGCCGTCGTCGTCGGTGCGGGCAGCGGCATCGGGCGGGAGAGCGCGCTCGCGCTGGCCGCCCACGGCGCCGAGGTGGTGTGCGCGGACGTCGACCTGGAGGCGGCCCGGACCACCGCGGCTGCAGGCGCTGGCATGACCGCGACCCGGCTCGACGTCCTCGACCCCGTCGCCGTCGCCGACGCCGCTGCCGCCCACGCCGACGCGCAGGTGCTCGTGTTCACCGCGGCGACCAACGTGCGGAAGTCGTTGCTGCAGTACACCGCCGAGGAGTTCGATCGCGTCGTCGCCTTGAACCTGCGGGCCTCGTTCGACCTGGTGCGGGCGTTCGGGTCGGCGATGGCGGAGCGGGGGCGGGGGAGCATCATCGGCTTCAGCTCGATCCGGGCGGTGGCCGTCGAGCCCGGGCAGGGCGTGTACGCCGCTACGAAGGCAGGGCTCGTGCAGCTGCTGCGCACCGCCGCCGCCGAGCTCGGTCCGTCCGGGGTCCGCGTCAACGCCGTCGCTCCGGGGATTGTCGACACCCCGCTGACCGCGCAGATCCGCGCCGTCCCCGAGTGGGCCGAGGCGTACGCGTCCAAGAGCGCGCTGGGCCGCTGGTCGCGGCCGGACGAGCTCGCCGGCGCCGTCGTCTACCTCGCCTCGGACGCGTCGTCCTTCGTCACCGGCAGCCAGCTCTTCGTCGACGGCGGCTGGACCGCCATCGACGGCCGCTACACGCCACCCACCTGACCCATGACAGCCGCGCTCATTACCTAGACGCGTCGTTCCCACGGGACGACGCGACCCCTCGCTGCGCTCAGGCGCCGAGGGGTCTTCCCTTTCCCACGCACTCCACCGAGAGGCCTGACCGATGACCGTAGTCCGGACGACGCAGCAGCCGGCGCCTGTGTCCTGGCTCGACATCACCCTGACCGCCAGCGCCGCCGGGGGGAGCCTGCTGAAGATCGTCTCCGTTCTCCATGCCACGAACGTGCGCGTGGAAGAGCTCCATTACCGCACCGTCGACGGTCGGTGCAGTGCTGCGGTGCTCGTCGACTCCCCCCGCACGGCGGTCGTCGCCGCACGCCTGCGCCGTTGCGTGGACGTCGTCGACGTGACCGTGCGGCCCGAGACCGGACCCCTGCCGCCGTCAGGGCGACACGCCGCCGGCCGCAGCCACGACATCAGCGGACTTCCCGGGCCGCCACGCTGACCTCGCCAACGAAGAAGTTCATCTGAATGATAGAAGGGGGTTGACCAGACTGAAGAAGTAGTGGTCTAGTGAAGCCCGTGAGCCCCACCACACCCGGACGGACCGCGGCATGACCGCCAACCCGGCCGACTCCGACCCCGGCACCCCCACCGGGCGCCCCAACACCGAGGCGCTCATGGCGACCGTCGGAGCCCAGCTGCGGACGCTGCGCAAGATGCGCAACCTCACGCTCGAGGAGCTCGGCCGACGCAGCGACGTGAGCATGGGCCTCATCAGCCAGATCGAGCGTGGCCGGGGCAACCCCTCGTTCAACACGCTCGTGCAGATGGCCCACGCCCTCGACGTGCCGATCGGCCGGCTCTTCCACACCGCCGAGGAGACGTCCCCGGTGGTGCGGGCCGACCAGCGGCGCAGCCTCGACGTCAAGCGCGGCAACGGTGTGGAGGCCCTCCACGAGCTGCTCACTCCCGGCCTGGACGGCGCGCTCGAGGCCATCTGGGTCGAGGCGCCAGCCGGCTACGACACCTCCGAGACCCCGTTCTCGCACGCCGGCGAGGAGTTCGGGCTCGTCCTGTCCGGCCGCCACGAGGTGTACCTGGACGGCGTCCGGCACGAGCTCGGACCGGGCGATGCCATCACCTATCAGAGCACCACGCCGCACTGGTACCGCAATCCCGGCCCGGAGACCGTGAAGGCCGTCTGGATCATCACGCCTCCCACGTTCTAGCGCTCCCGCGGCGTCCCGCCGCACCACAACCCAGCACACCGGCGACGACCCGCGCCGCCGGTGCGGCCCGCCCTACCCGCAGACGGTCCCCGCCCTGACCACGAAGGAACGGTTCAGCCCATGTCCACGACCCGCGCCCCCTTCAGCCGCCGCAGCTTCCTCACCCGCTCCGGCCTCCTGCTCGTCGGAGCCGCCGGAGGCACCAGCCTGCTCGCCGCCTGCAGCGACGCCGCCCGCGAGGCCAACGCCAGCGGCAACGGTGCCGGTTCCACTGCCGGTCCCACCGAGGCCCTCTCGCTCCAGCTCGGCTGGCTCATCAGCGAGGGCCAGCTCGGTGAGGCCGTTGCCCTCAGCAAGGGCTGGTACGCCGACAACGGGATCGAGCTGTCGATCTCGCCGGGCGGCCCCAGCATCGACGGCGTCGCCCTCGTCGGCGGAGGCCAGCACGACCTCGGCGAGGTCAGCTCCAGCCCGTCGCTCATGCTGGCCCGTTCCCAGGGGGTCCCGGTGAAGGCCTTCGCGGTCGGCGTCCAGGAGCACCCGTACGCCTACGTCTCGCTGCCCGACAACCCGGTCAACGAGCCCAAGGACCTCATCGGCAAGAAGGTCGGCACCCAGGCCACCGGCCAGGTGCTGCTGTCCGCGCTGCTGGCCAAGAACGACATCGACCCCGGGGACGTCGAGGTCGTCGTCATCGGCGCGGACGTCGCCCCGCTGACCACCGGCCAGGTCGACGTGTGGACCGGCTGGCTCAGCAACACCACTGCGATGCGCCCCCTCGGCGGGGACTACGTGTCCATGCGCCTGTGGGACGCCGGCATCCAGCTGTACGGCTACCCCTACTACGCGACCGACGACACTCTCGAGCAGAAGGGCGAGCTCGTCGAGAAGTGGGTCTCGGCCACCGCCGCCGGCTGGCTCTACGCGCGAGAGAACCTCGAGGAGGCGGCGCAGGCCGTCGTCGAGCTGCAGCCCACCCTCGTCGCCGACGACATCAAGGAGCAGGGCGAGGTGCTGCTCGAGTACGCGTTCTCGAAGGCCACCGACGAGAACGGCTGGGGTGCCATGGACGCCGACGTCTGGCAGTCCCAGATCGACACGTGGGCCGAGCTGGGGCAGTTCAAGGGTGCCGCGCCCACCGTCGAGGAGGTCGTCACGTTCGACGTCCTCGACGCCACCGCCGACGACCGCAAGAGCGCCTGAGCCGACGGCCCGGCGCCCTCCTGATCGGACACCGCCACGCCATGACCCACGCCACCGTGAGTACCCACCGCGACGTCACCCGCGACCGGGGTGCCGTCTCCCTCCGGGACGTCACCGTCACCTTCGACACCGACCGCGGTCGGGTCACCGCGCTGCAGGACGTCAGCGTCGACCTCGACGAGTCGTGCTTCGTCTCGCTGCTCGGCCCGTCAGGCTGCGGCAAGTCGACTCTCCTGAGGGTCGTCGCCGACCTGCTGCACCCCACGGCAGGTGACGTCACCGTTCTCGGCGGCAGGCCGGAGGACGCGCGCCGAGCACGTCAGCTCGGCTTCGTGTTCCAGGACGCCGCTCTGCTGCCCTGGCGGTCGGCGATCGACAACGTCCGGCTGCCTCTGCAGGTCGGCAAGCTCGCCAAGGACGGCGACCACGACTCACCCGAGCGGCTGCTCGAGCTCGTCGGCCTCGAGGGGCGGGAGAACGCGTACCCGCACGAGCTGTCCGGCGGCATGCGCCAGCGCGTGTCGATCGCACGTGCCCTCGTCTGCAAGCCGAAGGTGCTGCTCATGGACGAGCCGTTCGGCGCGCTCGACGAGATCACACGCGACCGGCTCAACGAGGAGCTGCTGAGGATCTGGCAGGCGACCGGCACGACGATCCTGTTCGTCACGCACAGCATCCCGGAGTCGGTGTTCCTCTCGCAGAAGGTCCTGGTGCTGTCCTCGCATCCCGGCCGAGTCCGGGAGCTGGTCCCCATCGACCTGCCCTATCCCCGTGAGCTCTCGGTGCGCGACACCCCCGAGTTCACTGCCATCGCCGCGCACCTGCGCCAGCTGCTGGAGACATGCTGATGACCACCCTGGCCACCACGCAGACCGACAAGGGCCTCACCGGTCCCGAGACGCCCGGCCGCCGCAAGCGCCGCCGGCACGGTGCCAGCAGGCTGCTGCTGCCCCTCGGCGTCGCCGCCGTCATCGTCGCCCTGTGGCAGCTGGTCACGGCGGGCCTCGGCGTCCCGACGTACATCGTCCCGTCCCCCGTCGAGGTCTGGGAGTCCCTGCGCACCAACTGGGCGATGCTCGTGGAGAACACGTGGCCGACTCTCATCGAGTCGGTCGCCGGCTTCGTCCTCGGCAACGGCGTCGCCATCCTGCTCGCCGTTCTCTTCGTGCACTGGAAGACCGCCGAGCGGGCCCTCATGCCGGTGGCGGTGTTCGTGCGGACGATCCCGATCGTCGCCGTGGCGCCGGTCCTGGTCATCATGTTCGGCCAGGGCTACACGCCGAAGATCCTCATCGCCGCGCTCATCTCGTTCTTCCCGACCTTGGTCAACATGGTGAAGGGCCTGGAGTCGGTCGACAAGCAGTCTCTCGAGCTGCTGCGCGTGCTCTCCGCTTCCCGGGCCGAGGTGTTCTGGAAGGTGCGCGTCTTCGCTTCGCTGCCGTACCTGTTCGCTTCGCTGAAGATCGCCGCCGGCAACGTGGTCATCGGCGCCATCGTCGCGGAGTGGATCGGCTCCCAGCAGGGACTCGGCTACCTCATCATCCAGGCGACCTACAACTTCAACACGCCTCTGCTCTACGCGACGATGACGGTTGCCTCGGTCATGGCCGTCGTCTTCTTCGCCCTCGTCGGGCTCGTCGAGCGGCTCGTGGTGACGTGGGAGGCCGAAGTCACCGCCTGAACCGGCCACCACACCACCCCACTGCCACACCCCATGACGCAGAGGAAGAGCCCGATGCAGCAGTCGTCCCTAAGAGTCTCGTCCGCGGAGCTGAACGCGCCCGTCGTCGGCCGGTCCGACGTGGTCGTCGTCGGCGGTGGCCCCGCCGGCGTCAGCGCCGCTGTCGCCGCAGCCCGCACCGGCGTGAGCGTCACGCTCCTCGAGCGCTACCCGGCACTTGGAGGCCTTGCCTCCGGCGGCATGGTGCTCGTGCTCGACGACATGGCCAACGGCCAGGAGATCTCGGTGACCGGGATCGTCTCCGAGTACGTCGAGCGCCTCGAGAAGATCGGCCTGGCGGTGTACCCGCCGGAGTCCGACCGGAACTCCTCGACCGAGACCTGGAACCGCTGGGGTCGATGGGGAACCTTCGACTTCCACTCCCATGCAAGTCCCAAGCCGATCTGTTACGCCGTCGCCTTCGATCCCGACGGCTGGAAGCGCGTCTCCAACGACCTGGTCCGTGAGGCCGGCGTCAACCTGCGGCTGCACTCGTGGTTCTCGCGCCCGATCGTGGACGGCGACCGGATCCGCGGTGTGGTCGTGGAGACCAAGCAGGGCCCGCAGGCGATCCTGGCGGAGGTCGTCATCGACACCACCGGTGACATCGACGTGGCGGCCCGCGCGGGCGCCGGCTACACGCAGGACAACTACCTGACCACGCTGGTGTTCCGGCTCGGTGGCGTCGACACCGATGCCGCGGAGCGCTTCGAGCAGGAGAACCCACGAGAGGCCCGCGCCATCAACCGCAAGGTCAAGCGGATGCTCGGCGGAGCATGGGACCTCTGGTGGCTGAAGACCCCCGTGCCGGGTGTCGTCTGGTGCAACTGCCCGCACATGACCGGCTACGACGGCACCGACCCCGCCTCGTTGACCGCGGCCGAGTTCGACGCGCGGGACCGCATCGCCGAGGCGGTCGAGTACGTGCAGCAGCACCTGCCCGGGTTCGAGAAGAGCTACGTCGTCGACGTCGCGGAGCAGATGGGCGTCCGCCAGACCCGCCTCCTGCAGGGGGAGTACGTCGTCACCAAGGACGACGTGACGTCGCGCCGGCACTTCCCGGACTCCGTCGCCCGCGGCCGCGACTACTACACGCCGTACCGTTCGCTCCTGCCCCGCGAGGTCGACCAGCTCCTCGTCGCCGGCCGGCACTACTCCGCGACCCCGGATGCGCAGCGGATCTCCCGTGAGATCCCGCCCTGCATGGCCATGGGGCAGGCCGCGGGCATCGCCGCCGGTCTCGCCGTGGACGCCGGAACCACCGTCCGCCAGGTCGATCCGGCGCTGATCCAGGCCGGCGTGCGCCGCCAGGGCGGCGACCCGGGCGACGTCCCGGCCCCGAACGCCACCGTCGCCGAGCTCACGGAGGTCTGACCGTGGTCACCATGCACCCTCCTGCGCACGTGAACCCCGACGAGCGGACCGCCCTGCCGCTCAAGGGCATCACCGTGGTCGACTTCACCCAGGTGTACATGGGGCCGAGCTGCACGCAGATGCTCGGCGACTACGGCGCCGACGTCATCAAGATCGAGCGTCCCGGCGCCGGCGACCTGTCCCGGTCGTCGATCCCTGACCGCGACGGCAAGGACAACCCGATCTTCCTGTCCATCAACCGCAACAAGCGCAGCGTGTCCATCGACACCCGCACCGACGAAGGCAAGGAGGTCGTGTACCAGCTGGTGCGCGACGCCGACGTCGTCGTCAGCAACTTCCGTGCTGGCGTGATGGAGCGGATGGGATTCGGGTACGACCGCCTCCGCGAGGTCAACCCCCGCATCGTCTGGGCGCAGGGGACCGGCTTCGGGGAGAAGGGCCCCCTGTCGCACAAGGGCGGTCAGGACGTCATCGCCCAGGCGTACTCCGGCGTCATGTGGCGTCGCGAGTCCCCGGACATCCCGCTGTCGGTGTACCCGACGACCCTGTGCGACTACACCACGGGGATGCACCTCATGCAGGGCATCCTCATGGCGCTGATCGCCCGGGACCGTACCGGGCAGGGCCAGCGGGTGGACGTCACGATGTACGACTCGATGCTGCACATGCAGATGCAGGAGGCCTGCATGCAGCTCAATCGCGGCTACGAGATCAACTGGGCCAGCATGCCGCTGTCGGGGGTGTTCGAGACGCAGGACGGCGCCGTCGTCATGGTCGGTGCCTTCAAGGAGAACCCGCTGCGCGACATCTCCCACGCGCTCGAGCTGGACGAGGACCTGTCGCAGCGCGAGGAGTTCTCCACGCAGGAGCGGTTGTTCGGCCAGCGTCCGGCCCTGCAGCAGATCTTCGCCGAGCGGTTCGCCACCAACACCACCGGCCACTGGATCAAGCGGCTCGAGGCGGAGGACATCCTCTGCGCACCCGTGCGCACACTCGGGGAGGTGCTCGAGGACGAGCAGACCCGTGTGAACGAGATGGTCATCGAGGTGGAGCACCCCACTGCCGGGAGGGTGCGGATGCTCGACGCTCCCATCCGCATGTCGGCGACCCCGCACCAGGTGCGCCGCGTGCCGCCGAGGCTCGGGGAGCACAACCGCGAGGTGCTGCTCGAGCACGGCTTCGATCCCGAGACGATCGACGCCCTCGTCGAGGCGGGGGTGCTGCGGTGAGCGCAACCACCCAGCACCACGTCGACGAGGTGCGCTTCGAGGTCGTCGACCACGTCGCCCGGGTGACGATCGACCGGCCGGCCGTCCTCAACGCCGTCGACAAGGCCACGCACGACCGGCTGGGCCGCATCTGGGCGGCGATCGAGGCGGACCGCGACGTGCGCGTCGTCGTCCTCACCGGCGCGGGGGAGCGCGCGTTCTGCGTGGGCGCCGACATGTCGGTCGCCTCCATCGAGAAGACGGGGCTGGAGTACTGGGCTGACTTGGACCCCGACGGGTTCGGCGGCCTGTCCCTGCGCACCACCCTCGACGTGCCCGTCATCGCCCGTGTCAACGGGTACGCGCTCGGCGGCGGCATGGAGATGGTGCTCGGCTGCGACATCGTCGTCGCCTCCGACAAGGCCCAGTTCGGCCTCACCGAGCCGCGGGTCGGTCGTCTCCCGCTGGACGGCGGCATCCCGAACCTCGTGCGACGCGTGCCGCACACCCAGGCGATGGGGATGCTGCTCACCGGCCGCCGGGTACCTGCCGCGGAGATGCACCGGATGGGCCTCGTCAACGAGGTGGTGCCCGCCGAGGAGCTCGACGACGCCGTCGACCGGTGGGTGGCCGACGTCCTCGCCTGCGCCCCCACGTCTCTGCGAGCCATCAAGCAGATGGTGCAGCGCACACAGCACCTGACGGCCAAGGAGGCCAACACCGTTCGCCTACCGGCGCTAATGGAGGCGCTGGACAGCGAGGACAGCCGCGAAGGCGTGCTCGCCTTCCAGCAGAAGCGCCCGCCGCGCTGGTCCGGTCGATGAGGAGGAGACACCGATGAACGCCGTCCACCTGGCACCGGGAGTGTGGGGTGTGGTCGCCACACCCTTCAACGGCTCCACGTTCGACGTCGACGAGGGCAGCCTGGCCCGGCTTGTCGAGCACTACGAGCGGATCGGCGTCACGGGCCTGACCGTCCTCGGCGTCTTCGGGGAGGCCGCCCAGCTCGACACCGAGGAGCGCCGTGCCGTCCTGGAGGCCGTCGTGGACACGGTCGCCCTGCCGCTCGTGGTCGGTGCCACGTCCCTCGGCACGGCTCCCGTGGTCGAGGAGCTCCGCCTGGCTCGGGAGGTCGTCGGAGGCCGTCTCGCCGGTGCGATGGTGCAGGTGAACTCGGCCAACCCGAGCGTGCTGGCCAAGCACCTGCAGGCGGTGCACGAGGCGACGGGCGCGGGGATCGTCGTCCAGGACTACCCGGCCGTCAGCGGTGTGGCCATCACGCCGGACGCCCTGGCCGCCGCCCTGAAGGGGCTTGACTTCGTGGTCGCTGTCAAGGCCGAGGCCCCGCCGACCACCGTCGCGATCGCCACACTTACGCGGCACCTCGACGTTCCGGTGTTCGGCGGCCTCGGCGGGATCGGGCTCCTGGACGAGCTGGCCGCCGGGTCGGCCGGTGCCATGACTGGGTTCTCGTTCCCCGAAGGCCTCATCGCCTGCGTGAACGCCTTCCGGGAGAGCGGGTTCGACGCGGCTCGCGAGGCCTTCCTGCCGTACCTGCCGCTGGTGAACTTCGAGCAGCAGGCGCGGATCGCGCTCGCCATCCGCAAGGAGTGCCTGCGCCGCCGCGGGCTCGTGCTGGAGAGCTCGGTGCGCCCGCCTGCCGCTGCGTTGCCGGAGGCACTCGTCGAGCAGCTGCGCCGCCACGTGGACGCCGTTCCGCAGCACCAGGTGGTGGGCGCCTGATGGATCTCGGACTCACCGGGCGCACCGCGCTCGTCTGCGCCTCCACCGGCGGGCTGGGGGAGGCCGTTGCCCGCGCCATCGCCGCCGAGGGCGCGAACGTCGTCGTCTCCGGACGCCGAGGTGACCGGGCCCGCGAGATCGCCGCCGAGCTCGAGGCCTCCGGCGCCAAGGCAGTCGGTGTCGCGGTCGACCTGACCGCGGACGGCGGAGCCGACGCGCTGCACGCGGCGGCCGTCGAGGCGTTCGGTGGCGTCGACGTGCTGGTGCTCAACGGCCCCGGACCCAAGCCGGGCACTTCGGCTGGGATCGACAGCGCCGACGTCGAGGCCGCCGTGCGCACACTTGTCGTCCCGCACCAACGGCTCGTCGCCTTGGCGCTTCCGCGGATGCGAGAGCAGAAGTGGGGGAGGGTCCTGGCCATCGGGTCCAGTGGCGTGCAGGCCCCGCTGCCCAACTTGGCGCTGTCCAACCTCGGGCGCGCCGCCCTCGCCGGGTACCTCAAGACCCTTGCAGCGGAGGTGGCCGCCGACGGGGTCACCGTGAACCTCCTGCTGCCGGGACGGATCGCCACCGACCGGGTCGCCGCCCTCGACGAGGCGCAGGCGAAGAGAGAGGGCACTACGGCGCAGGAGGTGGCTCGCGCATCGAGGGCCACGATCCCCGCCGGCCGCTACGGCGACCCGGCCGAGTTCGGCGCCGCCGCAGCGTTCCTCGTCAGCTCGCCGGCGTCCTACGTCACCGGTGTCGCACTCCGCTGCGACGGCGGCCTCGTGCGCAGCCTCTGACCGAGTCCGCACCACCCCAGAACCCGAAGAGCACGGGAGAGCAACGTGACCACGCAGGTGCAGAACCTCATCGCCGGCCAGTGGGCCGGCGACCCGACGAACGAGCGCCGCAACCCGGCCCGCCCGCAGGAGGTGGCGGTCGTCGCGCCGCAGTCCGACGCGTCGGTCGCCGCGGACGCCGTGGCGGCCGCCGTCGAGGCGCAGCGGGGGTGGGCCGCGATGCCGGCGCCTGCGCGCGGCGCGATCCTGCTCGACGCAGCGGACCTGCTGCGGCAGCGGCACGCCGCGGTCGCCGAGGACCTGGTGCGCGAGGAAGGCAAGACACGCGCGGAGGCGATGGGCGAGGTCCGCCGGGCCATCGACGTCCTGCGGTTCTTCGGTTCCCACGGCTGGCGCCTCGGCGGCCAGGTGCTGCCGTCGTCGCTGCCCCGCACGCAGGTCCTGACCCGGCACGAGCCGGTCGGCGTCGCGGCGCTCATCACGCCGTGGAACTTCCCGATCGCCATCCCGGCGTGGAAGATGGCGCCCGCCTTGGTCAGCGGCAACGCCGTCGTCCTCAAGCCCGCAGAGCTCACGCCGCTGTCCGCCACGCACCTCGCGCGGGCCCTGGTCGAGGCCGGCCTTCCGGACGGCGTGCTGAACGTCGTCCACGGCAAGGGTTCCGTCGTCGGAGACGCGCTGGCCCGCGACGAACGGGTCGCGGCGCTGTCGTTCACCGGGTCGACGCGCGTGGGTCTGGCCCTGCAGCAGACCCTCCACGAGCGCCGGGCGCGCGTGCAGACCGAGATGGGCGGCAAGAACGCCTACCTCGTCGTCGACGACGTCGACGTCGCAGCAGCCGCGAGAACCGTTGCCGCCGGCGCGTTTTCACTGACCGGCCAGGCGTGCACCGCGACGTCCCGCGTGTACGTAACGCCCGGAGTCCATGACGCGTTCGTCGAGGCGCTGGCCAAGGAGGCCGCCGCCTTCCAGCCGGGTGACGGGCTGGCCGAGGGGACGACGATGGGCCCGGTGGTCAGCGACGAGCAGCTCGCCACCGACGTCGGGGCCGTGCAGCGCGCGCGCGGCGAGGGCGCGACCGTCGTCACCGGCGGGGAGGCCCCCGACGGCGCGTTCTTCCCCCCGACCGTGCTGACCGACGTCCGGCACGACTCGTTCGTCGCGCGGCACGAGGTCTTCGGCCCGGTCGTCGCCATCATGGCGGTCGCGGACTACGACGAGGGCGTGGCCCGCGTCAACGACTCCCAGTACGGCCTCACTGCCGGCATCTGCACCACCAACCTGCGCTACGCGCACGACTTCGCCGAGCGCGTCCAGGTCGGCGTCGTCAAGGTCAACCGCCCGACGACCGGACTCGACCTCAACGTGCCCTTCGGCGGCGTCAAGGACTCCTCGTCCAACACGTTCCGCGAGCAGGGCGCGACGGCGGTCGAGTTCTACACGTGGGGGAAGACGGTCTACCTGGGGCACGAGTGAGCGCCGGATCGGAGAGGCTCGCCGACCGGCTGGTGCAGCTCCCGAAGGCCGAGCTGCACATGCACCTGGAGTCGTCCATGCGCGCGTCGACGGCCGCCGAGCTCGCCGAGCGGGACGGCAGGGTCCGGCCCCGCTCGGGCCCGTTCCGGAACCTGTCCGAGTTCGTCGTCGAGTACGAGGTTGCCAGAGACCTCGTCGGGTCGCTGGACGACCTCAACCGGGTGGCCCGAGAGCTGGTCGAGGACGCCGCCACGCAGGGCGTCGTGTGGTCGGAGGTGCACCTCGTCCCGCCGACGTACGCCGGACGACTCGGCCCCGACGAGGCGGTCGTGGAGGCGGTGCTCGACGGGCTCGGTGCCACCGCCGGGGTCGTCCTCGGGGTCAACCGCGGGCTGCCGATGGAGGCGGCGGAACGGTCCCTGGACCTGGCTCTGGAGTACGCGGGCCGCGGCGTCGTCGGCCTCGGGCTGGCCGGCGACGAGGCGCACCACCCGCCTGGCCGCTTCGCTGCGCTGTTCGCCCGCGCCCGGGAGGCGGGCCTGCTCGCCCTGCCGCACGGTGGCGAGGGCGCGGGGCCGGAGAGCGTCCGGTCGTGCGTCGAGGAGCTCGGCGCGGCCCGGGTCTGCCACGGAGTGCGGGCGGTCGAGGACCCGGCCGTCGTCGAGCTGGTCGTCGAAAGAGGCGTGGCCCTGGACGTCTGCCCGTCGTCCAACGTCTCGCTGCAGGTCGCGCCATCCCTCGCAGAGCACCCGCTGCCGCGGCTGCTGGACGCCGGCGCGAAGGTGACGCTGAACAGCGACGGGCCACTGTTCAGCGGCGCCACCGTCAACGACGAGTACCGGCTCGCGGCCGAGGTTCACGGTCTGGACGACGCGAGCCTGGCGAGGATCGCCCGCACCTCGATCGAGGTCAGCTCATGTCCGTCGCCGCGGCGGAAGGAGGCGCTGGAGGGCGTGGCCGCCTGGGTCGCCCGCCCTCGGCTCGAGCTCAGCGCGCCGGCGCCTCGGCGAGCAGCGCGTCGATCTGAGCCAGAGCCTCCTTGATGCCCTCCTCCATGCCCATCGCGACGAGCTGTTCCATCGCCTCGGCCGAGGGGAACGTCGACGTGATCGTCATGGTGACGCCGCCGCCGTCCCGGTCGGTGATCTCCACCCGCATCGCCGTCGTCGGCATCTCGGGGTTCGGCGTCCAGGTCTCGTCGGCGAAGCTGTCCTCCACCACCAGCAGGCGGGGCGGCTGCGCCTCGACGACGTGCCACAGGCCGCGCGGCTGGTCGCCCTCCGGGCCGGTCATGTAGTAGGTGACGCGGCCGCCGGGCCGCAGGTCGTGCTCCTCCACGGTGGCGGGATAGCTGGGTGGCCCCCACCAGCGCTCGAGCTGACGCGGGTCGGCCCACAGCTGCCAGGCGCGATCGGCGCTGACGTCGTACTGCGCGGTCACGGTCATCGTGAGGCGCTCGGGGTCCTTGCTGACGTCGGTGACGCTCATGGTGCTCCTCCCTGGGCGTCCTCGGCGAGGACGTCGTCGATCCGGTCGAGCCGCTCCCTCCACACCTGCTCGAGCTGGTCGAGCAGCCGGTGGGCGCGACGCAGGGCTGC
>JBMOMI010000745.1:0-1816 GCA_049325235.1 Actinomycetota bacterium
GCACACCGCGCAGTCGGCCCGCCGGCGCGCCCGGACCGCTCGGGAGTCCACCGTCCACCCACCGCAGGAGGTCCCCGTCCATGTCCGCTGAGCTGTCCGCCGGAACCGCCCCCGACCGCACCGAAGCCACCCTGACCGAGGACGACGTCCGCCGGCTCGTCCGCGAGGAGCTGGCCGCCGCCACCCGTCGCGACCCGGGCGCGTCCCGCGCCGCGATCATCGCCTCCAAGGGCACCCTCGACTGGGCCTACCCGCCCCTCATCCTCGCCAACGCCGCGGCAGCCATCGGGATGGACACGGCCGTCTTCTTCACCTTCTACGGCCTCAACGTCCTCCGCAAGGACGCCGAGACGAAGCTGCGCATCGGCCCCGTCGGCAACCCGGCGATGCCGATGCCCGTGCCGGTGCCCGACATCGTCACCGCGATGCCCGGGATGGTGTCGATGGCCTCGCGGATGATGCGGTCCCGGTTCCGCAAGCACCACGTCGCGACCGTGGGCGAGCTGCTCGAGTCCGCGCGCGAGATGGACGTCCGGCTGATCGCCTGCCAGATGACCGTCGACGTCTTCGGCTACACCCCGGACGACTTCGTCGACGGCGTCGAGTTCGGCGGTGCGGCCGCCTTCATGGCACACGCCCGTGGCGCGGGCGTGACGCTGTTCGTCTGACGTTCGTCTGACCTCAGGCGGCCATCGATGTCCGAGTCCACCGTCGACCAGGTCGTCGACGCCAGGAACCTGATGTGCCCGATGCCGGTGATGGCGGCCACCAAGGCGATGCGGCGGCTCCAGCCCGGCCAGGTGCTCGAGGTGCAGGCCACCGATCGCGGGTCGTTGAGCGACATCCCGGCGTGGGCCGAGTCCACCGGCAACGAGCTGCTGTCCACCTCGGAGGAGGCGGGCGGCGTCCTGGTGTTCCGGATCCGCAAGAGCGGCTGACCCCCACCGGCCACGGTCAGCCTTCGCGCTGCTCGCCGACCCACGCGTCGATCCGCGCCCACCAGTCGTAGAGCCAGTCGACCTGGGCCTGCCGGCCGTCCGGCACCTCGTGCGCCGGCACCTGCCACCAGCGCATCCGCACGACCATGTCCGTCGGCAGGGCCCGCCACACGTCCGCGACGCTGATGAGGTGGTCCAGCCCGCTGTGGGCGACCCAGACCACGTCGGCGCCCTCACCGGCCGCCAGGGCCGCCGTCACCCCACCGGGCCTCGGCGCCAGCAGGTGCCGCAGCCGCTCCGCCTTCTCCGCCTCGGCGACCATGCCCTTCTCCCGGAGCCGCGCGATCGAGCGGGCGCGCCGCATCGCGGTGAAGTTGCCGCCCTCGGGGAAGATCACGAAGGCGTCGTCGTCGTCCAGGTCGCTGGCCAGCGCGCCCACCCGTGCCTCCAGACCGTCGGCGCCGGGCCGGACGAACAGGTTCGGCAGCCGGTTCAGCAGGACGTCGACGGCCGGGTCCCACTGCAGGGTGTCCTTGAGGACGATCCGCGGCTCGCGTCCGTACCAGTTCATCAGCGCGTGCACGACGAGGAACGAGTCGCCTGGCCCGGCGTGACGGCTGAACACGACCAGCGGCCGGCCGTCGAACGCCGACGGCTCGGGCCCCTCCACCGCGACGCTGAGGCCGAGCACCCGTTCGGCCTCGGCGAACACCGTGCGCAGGTAGGTGGACACCAGCCAGTAGTGCGCCCGTTCCAGCTCCGGCGTCCGCAGCCGGCGGCCGAACCCGGAGCCGACCCACAGGCCGAACATGGCGAGCAGCATCAGCGACTCGAGCACCAGGTGGACGACGACCACCCACGTCACCCGCAGCACGCGC
>JBMOMI010000746.1:0-1816 GCA_049325235.1 Actinomycetota bacterium
AGGCCGTCCGCACGGTCGACGCGCTGCGGGCCAAGCGAGAGACCGAGACTCCGGCCGGTCAGCCGGAGGAGCCCACCGAGGGCTGACCCGCCCGCACACCAGCCACACGCAGGAAGGACACGCCACCATGGCGAAGCTCAGCACCGAGGAGCTGCTCGACGCGTTCAAGGAGATGACGCTGATCGAGCTCTCCGAGTTCGTCAAGCAGTTCGAGGAGACCTTCGAGGTCACCGCGGCCGCCCCGGTCGCCGTCGCCGCTGCCGGCGCGCCGGCCGCCGGCGGCGCCGGTGGCGAGGCCGTCGAGGAGGAGAAGGACGAGTTCGACGTCGTCCTCGAGGCCGCCGGCGACAAGAAGATCCAGGTCATCAAGGAGGTGCGCGCCCTGACGAGCCTCGGCCTCAAGGAGGCCAAGGACCTCGTGGACGGCGCCCCGAAGCCGGTCCTGGAGAAGGTCAACAAGGAGGCCGCGGAGAAGGCGAAGGCCGCCCTCGAGGGTGCCGGCGCCACCGTCACCGTCAAGTGACCTCCTGACGTCACCCGCCGCGGGGCGGGGTGGGCTGCGGCCCGCCCCGCCCCGCGGTCGTTCCCGGGTCGCGCGATCGGCAACCTGCCCGTAACCTCCGCCGCCGTGGCGCGTTGACAGGGCGGGCCGGGATCCCCCCGGCCGCGCCGACCGGGGTGGAGGACGCGTTGGGTGTCGAGATCCAGGTCGAGGGACTGACGAAGACCTTCGGCCCGCAGGTGATCTGGCAGGACGTCTCGCTGACGCTGCCGGCGGGCGAGATCTCCGTCATGCTCGGCCCCTCGGGCACCGGCAAGTCGGTCTTCCTCAAGACCCTCGTCGGCCTGCTGCGCCCGGACCGGGGCGCGATCTGGATCGACGGCAAGGACGTCACCCGCCTGCGGGAGCACGACCTGTACGAGGTGCGGAAGCTCTTCGGCGTCCTGTTCCAGGACGGCGCGCTGTTCGGGTCGATGAACCTGTTCGACAACATCGCGTTCCCGCTGCGGGAGCACACCCGCAAGAGCGAGTCGGAGATCAAGCGGATCGTCGACGAGAAGATGGAGATGGTCGGCCTCACCGGCGCGGAGGACAAGCTGCCGGGCGAGATCAGCGGCGGGATGCGCAAGCGGGCCGGCCTGGCCCGGGCCCTGGTCCTCGACCCCGAGATCATCTTGTTCGACGAGCCGGACTCCGGGCTCGACCCGGTGCGCACGGCGTACCTGAACCAGCTGATCGTCGACCTCAACGCGGCGACGTGCTCGACGTTCCTCATCGTCACGCACGACATCAACACCGCGCGCACGGTGCCGGACAACATCGGGCTGCTCTACCACCGGCACCTGGCGATGTTCGGCCCGCGGGAGATGCTCCTGTCCAGCCAGGAGCCGGTGGTCCGCCAGTTCCTCAACGCGCAGCGGGTCGGCCCGATCGGGATGAGCGAGGAGAAGGACGCCGACGAGTTGGCGGCCGAGTCCGGCCAGGAGCTGCCGCCGCTGCCGCCCATCCCCCTCCAGCTCGAGCCGAGCGACGGCTCCCGACGCGCGACGCAGCGGCCGCCGGGGGAGTGGTGCGCGGCCAACGGTGTCGTCCCCCCGCCCGGGTCCTTCGCGTCCCTGGCGCCGACGATGGCCGGGGCGGAGGCGCCGTGAGCGTCGTGACCGGCTCCCTCCGGCAGAGCGGCAGCCTGTTCGCGCTGATGCTCGACGTGCTGCGGCTGCTGCCCAAGCGGCCGTTCCAGACCCGCGAGCTCGTCCAGCAGTCGTGGTTCATCGCGAGCGTGACGATCCTTCCCACCGCCCTGGTGTCGATCCC
>JBMOMI010000747.1:0-1813 GCA_049325235.1 Actinomycetota bacterium
CACCAACTGGCAGCTCGGGGCGCTGCTGCAGTTCGTCGCGAACATCTGCCTGGGCGCCTCGCTCGTCGTCTACGACGCGATCCTCGTCCAGATCGCCGGGCCGGACGAGCGCGACCGCGTCTCCTCGCGCGGCTGGGCCCTGGGCTACCTCGGCGGCGGCCTGCTGCTGGCCGCCAACCTGGGCCTGGTCACCAGCGCCGGGGCGCTCGGCCTCGACACCGGTCAGGCCGTGCGGATCAGCCTGCTCACCGCCGGGCTCTGGTGGGGTCTGTGGACGCTGGTGCCCTTCCTCGGCCTGCGTAACCGTCCACCGGTGCGCCTCGAGCCGGTCGAGGGTGGCACCGTGCTGACTGCGTCGTTCGGGCAGCTCTGGCAGACGCTGCGGCATCTGCGCGGCTACCCGCAGACGCTGCTGTTCCTCGTCGCCTACCTGTTCTTCAACGACGGCATCCAGACGGTGATCGGCTCCGCCAGCCTGTACGGGCAGGACGAGCTCGGGTTCGCCGAGGAGCAGCTGATCATCACGATCCTGCTCGTGCAGTTCGTCGCTTTCGGCGGTGCGCTGCTGTTCGGGCGGCTCGCCGCCGCCGTCGGCGCCAAGAAGGCCGTGCTGCTCGGGCTGGTGATGTGGACGGCGGTCGTCGCGGCCGGGTTCGTGCTGCCTGCCGGACGGTTCACGCTCTTCCTGGCGCTCGCGGTCGGCATCGGGATCGTGCTCGGCGGCACGCAGGCGCTGTCCCGGTCGCTGTACAGCCAGCTGGTTCCGTTGGGCCGGCAGGCGGAGTACTTCAGCCTGTACCAGGCCGCCGAGCGGGGTACTAGCTGGTTCGGCACCTTCCTGTTCGGGCTGATGTTCCAGCTCACCGACTCCTACCGGCCGGCGATCCTGTCGCTGCTGGCGTTCTTCGTGCTCGGCGGCGTCCTCCTGCTGCGGGTGGACGTACGCCGAGGCATCGAGGACGCCGGCAACCCGCAGCCGCGCATCGTCTGACCCGGCCGGAACACCTCGCGCATCGGGGTCGTTGTCACCCAAGGAGCCACCGATGCGAACCGACTCGAGGGGGTCATGGCATGAGCGACCGCAGCCTCCGCGGGACCCGGCTGGGTGCCGCGAGCATGGAGAGCGAGTCCGGCGTCGAGCCGGCCCCTCGCCGGATCGCCGAGTACGACTGCCCGAACGGGCACGTCATCACCGTCCCGTTCTCCGCGGAGGCGGACGTCCCGCCGCTGTGGGAGTGCCGGTGCGGGGCGGAGGCCCTGCTGCGGGACTCCGAGCGGCCGCAGACCAAGCCCGCGAAGCCGCCGCGCACCCACTGGGACATGCTGCTCGAACGGCGCACGATCGCCGAGCTCGAGGTGCTCCTCGACGAACGGCTCGAGCTGCTGCGCAGCGGTCGCTTGCACAGCGGTCGCCGCAGCGCCTAGCCGAGCCCAGACCCTCCAGACCGGACCGGCCGCGTCGTCCCCCCGGGCGTGGCCGGTCCCTCGTCCGGACGTGACCAGGCGACAGGGCACACCACCCAGGCCGGCCGCCTCGCGCTCGCTGGTCCTGGCCGGACACGACGGGCGAGTCCGCGGCGCAGGGCGTCCCGCAGGCGTGGGTCGCGCGCCTGGGCTTCGTGCTGTTCGGGACGTCGGTGCTCGCCCTGGCGGCGACGGCGCCGTCGTGGGGGCGGGTGGCGCGAGGGCGGTGGACGAGACCGAGGACCTGCTGCACTCCGTGGCCGCCACCGGGATGGGCCTCGCGTTCGCGGCCGGCGTGCTCGTCGTGGGGCTGCGGCGTCGCGGTGCCGGGCCGTGGCCGCGGGTCCTG
>JBMOMI010000748.1:0-1811 GCA_049325235.1 Actinomycetota bacterium
GCTGCGAGCGCTGGCGTACGCCGACCGAGGGCCGCGGACCTCGGCGCGCGGACCGGTCAGGCTGCGGGCGCGGGACGCCGCGTTCCGGGCCGGGCCGCAGCGCGGCGCTCCGGTGCTGGTCCGCGACGTCGACCTGGAGCTGAACGCCGGCACGGTCACGGCCCTGATCGGCGCGAACGGCAGTGGCAAGACCTCGCTGCTGCTCGGGCTCGCCGGGCTGCTCCCCCGGGCGGCCGGCACGGTGGACGCCGAGGCCGGCGCCGGGATGGTGTTCCAGTTCCCGGAGCGGCAGTTCCTCACCCGCAGCGTCGCCGCGGAGGTCGGCTACGGGCTGCGCGGGCGCCCGGACGCCGACGCCCGGGTGGCGGCGACGCTGCGGCGCTTCGACCTGGAGCCCCTCGCGGGTGCGGACCCGTTCCGGCTCTCCGGCGGCCAGCAGCGGCGGCTGTCGATCGCCGCGGTCGCCGCCCTGGAGCCCGGCGTGCTGCTGCTCGACGAACCGACGTTCGGCCAGGACCGGGCTCACGCCCTGTCGGTCGGCGACTCCCTCGTCGAGCTGGCCGCCGGCGGTGCGGCGGTGGCGTTCAGCACCCACGACCTGCGCCTGGCGGGCCTGGTTGCCGACCGGGTGGTCGTCGTCCGGGGCGGCCGGGTCGCGGCGTCCGGCCCGACCGAGGAGGTGCTGCGGGACGGCGCGCTGCTGCGCTCGGCCGGGCTGCGGCGTCCTCGCCTGCTGGACTGGTGGGCCGCCCAGGACGGCGTGCCGCTGCGCGGGCTGCTCACCGCGCTGCGGCGCGGCGTCGCCGCGGAGGTGAGCGTGGCGTGACGCCGCTCGAGCGCCTCAACCCGACGGTCAAGCTGGCCGTGGTGACGGCGGTGTCGGTGGCCCTGCTGCCGGTGTTCGACCCCTGGACGCCGACCGCGCTGTACGTGCTCGCTCTCGCCGGCCTGCTGGCGGCGCGCCAGGTGCGGCCCCGCGCCCTTCTCGTCGCGCAGGTGCCGTTCGCGCTGTTCGGGCTCGGCACGTTCACGGTCAACGCGCTGACCCGCGGCGGGTCCGCGGTCGCCGAGGCCGGGCCGTTCGAGGTCACCGACGACGGCCTGTCGGTCGGCGCGGCGCTCGCCGTGCGGACCCTGGTCGTCGGCGTCTGCGTCGTCGGCTTCGTCGCCAGCACCGACCCGGCGCGGCTGCTGACCAGCCTGCAGCTGCAGGCCCGGCTGCCCGCCCGCGTCGCGTTCGCCGTCGTCGCCGGCTACCGGGTGCTCGACGAGCTGCCCGAGCAGTGGACGACGATCCTGCGCGCCCACGCGGTGCGGCACCCGTCGGCGCGGCGGCGCCGGGACGGCGCTCCCCGGCTCACGCTGGCCCTGGCCGCCCGCGCGGCGCTGACCCTGCTGGTGGTCGCGCTGCGCCGCGGCGAGCGGCTGGCGATCACGATGGAGTCGCGCGGGCTCGGGGCGGGCCCGCGGACGACGTGGCGTCCCACGCCGGTGCGGCGCGCCGACGTCGCGTTCGTCGTGGGCGCGCTGGCGTGTCTCGCGGCGGTGCTGGCCGTCAGCGCGTGGACGGGCCGGCTGGCCGGGCCGGGCGCGCTGACGGGGTGACCCGACGCTCCGCGGGAGGGCGCGCCGCCAGCACGCGCCGCGCGGCCGCGGCGCCGTCCTCGGGCCGGCCCAGGAGGTACCCCTGGCCCAGCCCGCAACCGGCCGCACGCAGGGCCTCGTGCTCGGCGTCCGTCTCGATGCCCTCGGCCAGCGGCACGGCCCCGAGGGACGCCGCGAGCCTGACGATGCCGTCCACCATGCGCGTG
>JBMOMI010000749.1:0-1806 GCA_049325235.1 Actinomycetota bacterium
GCGCAGGAAGGTCTTGACCGGGTGCTCCAGCACCGCGATCAGGTCGTCGAGGTCGACCGTCTCCTGCCAGGGCTCTCGCGCCAGCGGGCGGGTCAGGAACGGCTGGTCGCCGGCGCGCTCGCCACGGCCGGCAACAGCACCCGCGTAGGAGGCGGCGTCGAAGCTGAACGGGCCGCGCCGTGCGAGAGCACCCGGGCGGAAGTTCCTCTCGTCGACGGGTTGCAGCGGGTGCCGGACCACGACGCGGGAGCGCACCGGTGCGCCGTCGGGTGTGGTCGTGGTCGCGTCGAGCGCGTCGAGCAGCTCCCCGACCGGCACGGCCGGCGGGCGGGCTGCCCCGGTCCGCTCGTCGGCGCCGCTGTACAGGACGACGAGCCGCTCGCCGGCCGAGGTAACGGCGTCGAGGAAGAGCTGGCGGTCCTCCGCGCGCCGGTCGCGCTCGCCGAGGCACGGGTCGCGCAGCAGCAGGTCGTCGCCGTCGGTGGCGGCGGCGCGCGGGAAGGCCCCGTCGTCCATGCCGAGCAGGCACACCACGCGGTGCGGGACGGCGCGCATCGGTTCCAGCGAGCAGACGGTCAGCGCGCCGGTGCGGAACCCGGCCCGGGTCGGCCTGCCCTGCAGCCGGTCGGCGAGCAGGGCTCGCACATCGGGCAGGCGGAGTTCCCGGTCTCCGTGCGCCGCCCCGGAGGCCCGTACGTCGCCGAGCACCGCTCGGGCCTGGACGGACTGCCAGGCGTTCTCGGGCGTGGTGTCGGCGAGCAGGTCGAGAGCTCGATCCAGGGCGTCGAGCCAGTGCGCGAGCGGGTGGACGCCGTCGAAGGAGGCGAGCACGATGCCGAGCCGGTCGAGCAGCTCAGCGAACCGCCCGGCGAGGTCGATGTCGGTGCTGTCGACGTCGTCGAGAGGTAGGGCGGGACCGACGAACCGCTGGTCCTCCTCAGCCATCGCGGCGCCGAGCAGCAGACGGTCCAGGCCGAACGACCACGTGCCCTGGCCCACCCGATCCAGACCGAACTTCGCTCTGCGCCGGGCGTCCTCGCCCCATCGCACGCCGGCATCGACGACCCACTGGCGCAGGCGGGCGAGCTCGTCGTCGTCCAGCCGGAAGCGGCGCCGCACGGGCTCGCTCGCCGCCAGGTCGAGCACCTCCGACGCGGTGACCCGACCGTCGGCCAGCTCGAGCAGGCGCGCCAGCAGGAACAGCTGCGGGTTGGTGCGCCGCAGCGACCGGTCCGCGAGCCGCACTCGCAATGAGTGCCCGGGATGCGCCGGCTCGCCGTCGGTCGCGGGCTGGCCGAACGCGGCGGCGACGAGCGGGGCGAACGCCTCGACATCCGGGCACATGACGAGCACGTCGCGCGGCTCGAGGGTGGGGTCGTCGGTGAACAGGCCGACGAGCACCTCGCGGAGCACCTCCACCTGGCGGGCGCGGCCGTGGCAGGCGTGCACCTGGACCGAGAGGTCGCCCTCGTCGGGCGCGTGCGGGGGCGGGCTCGGGTCGTCGTCGCGCAGTTGCCGCTGGAGTGCGCCGAGCAGCGTGGACGGCGCAGCTGGTGGAGGGTGGTGTGTGATCCGGACGCCGTCCAGCCCGGTCAGCCGCAGCTGGAGCTCCGTGGCGTCGCGGGCCATCGAGGCGAGCAGAGGGTGGGCCGCCGGACTGCGATGGTCGCGGCGGCGCGGTGACCCTCCTGTGGTCTGAGACGTCTTGTGCCACAGGGCTCGTGAGGGGTGCGGCAGCCACAGGTGGACGTCGCGGTGCTGGGCCAGCGCATGCAGCACCCGCAGGTGCTCCTCGGGCATCCGGGT
>JBMOMI010000750.1:0-1803 GCA_049325235.1 Actinomycetota bacterium
CAGTCCCAGCGCACCGTCGAGGTGCAGATCCTGGGTCTCAACGAGACCCACGGCCAGCTGACCCCCCTCGGGCGGGACCGGCCGGCCGGGGGCGCAGCCGCCCTGGCCGCGTACCTGGAGCAGGAGGAGGCCGAGAACCCTCGCACGCTCGTCCTCGACACCGGGGACTTCATGCAGGGCCCCGCGATCTCCTCGTACTTCGAGGGTGCGTCCACCGTCGAGGTGTTCAACGAGATCGGTGTCGATGCCGTGGCCGTCGGCAACCACGAGTTCGACTGGGGCCAGGACGTTCTCGCGGCACGCCAGGCGGAGGCCGACTTCCCGTTCCTCGCCGTCAACATCGTGGACGACGCCACCGGCCAGGCCCCCGCCGGCATCGAGCCCTACGTCGTGGAGAACCTGCGCGGCGTCAAGGTCGGTGTCATCGGTGTGGCCAACCCCGACACCAAGAACGTCACGCTGCCCGCGGCCACCGAGGGCCTCAGCTTCCTCGACCTGGACGCCACCGCACAGGCCGTCAACGCGGCAGTCGACGAGCTGCGGGACCGCAAGGTGGAGACCGTCGTCGTCCTCGCCCACCAGGGCCTGGAGAACCAGAGCGACGGAGCGCTCGCCGACCTGGTGTCGCAGCTGTCCGACGAGGTGGACCTCGTGCTCGGCGGGCACATCCCGCTGGAGGTCACCACCGAGATCAACGGCATCCCAGTGGTACAGCCGCTCGGGAACACCCGCGGCTACGCGGATGTGACGCTGACCGTCGACCGGGCCACCAAGGACGTCGTGGACGTCGTCGCCACGACCGAGCCGACGTGGGTGGACGCGATCACCCCGGATCCCGAGGTCCAGGCGATCGTCGACCGCTACCAGGACGCGCTGAGCGACGAGCTCGGCAAGACGGTCGGCGAGGCGACGACCTCGATCCTGCGCGGCGAGACCCGCGGGGTCGAGTCGGAGATGGGCAACTTCGTCACCGACGCCATGCGCTCGTACCTCGACGGCGTCGACTTCGCCTTCACGAACGCCGGCGGCCTGCGCGCCGACATCGACGCCGGGCCGATCACGCTCGAGGAGATCTACGCCGTCCTGCCCTTCAACAACACCCTGGTCACCATGGACCTGACCGGGGCCCAGATCGTCCAGGTGCTCGAGGAGGGCGCGAACAGCCAGTACGGCACCGTGCAGGCCTCGGGACTGAAGTGGTCCTACGACGCCGACGCGCCGTTCGGCGACCGCGTCACCTCCGTGACCCTGCCGGACGGCACCCCGATCGACCCGGACGCCCCCTACCGGATCGGGACGAACAACTTCATGGCCACCGGCGGGGATGCGTTCACCACCTTGACCCAGGGCACGAACACCGTCGACACCGGGATCAACCTCGTCGACACCGTCGTCCGGTACCTGGAGCAGAACTCCCCCGTCGACCCGCAGGTGGAGGGGCGTCTGACCGTCGAGTGACCTGACCGACTTCGCATCCAGGTCTTGTCACGCCGGTCCGCCCGGTGCAACGATCCCGGGCGGACCGGCCGTGACGAGCTCCCAAGCTGACTCGGCGGCATCCGGACCTCGTCCCCCGGCCCTCCAGGGTGTGCGCGCCCACAATCCGCGCACACCGGTGATGCATCGCAGTCACAGGGGGAGGGGTCCATGCGCCGTGTGCGTGTACCAGTCATCGCTCTGACCCTGATCTTTCAGCCGGCTTCGCGTTGATGGCCGTGTCGTGACGCGAAAGTGCCCTTCCTGCAGGGGAAGATCGTGATTGTCAACGTCATGATCCCCGCTGCAGAAAGGGCACCCGCGAAG
>JBMOMI010000751.1:0-22318 GCA_049325235.1 Actinomycetota bacterium
AGCCGACGTGGCTGCGCGTGCCGGGCACATGACCGGCGCTTGACCCGGCGTGCACGCTCCGTGGCGCGGCAACCTCACCGCGCGACGCGCAGGACGGCCACCGACTCCCCGGGCAGAAGCACCTCGTCGTTGTCCACACGCACGCCGTCGTCCCAGACGGCCAGCACCTCGGCGACCGGAGCGTCCAGCGGCAGGTCGCGTGGCTCCCCAGCCAGGTTGAGGGCCACGCGCAGGTCGCCGCGGGCCACGACGACCCAGCGCTCGTCGTGCGAGTGCTCGACCGACACGCCGGCGAGGTCACCGGACGCGAGCGCAGGCTCCTTGGCCCGCAACGCGATCAGGGTGCGGTACCAGTCGAGCACCCGGTCGTGCGGCGCGGTGCCCAGCTCGTCCCACCGCAGCACGGACGCGTCGCGGGTCGCGTGGTCCTGCGGGTCGGGCACCTGCTCGGCGCTCCAGCCGTGCGAGGCGAACTCGCGGCGCCGGCCCTCCCGGATGGCCTCGGCCAGCTCCGGCTCGGCGTGGTCGGTGAAGAACTGCCACGGCGTCGAGGCGGCCCACTCCTCGCCCATGAACAGCATCGGCGTGAACGCGCTCGTCAGCACGAGCGCTGCCGCGCACGCCAGCACCCCGGGGGGCAGGTAGTGCGACGGGCGGTCACCGACCGCCCGGTTGCCGATCTGGTCGTGGTTGCACGTGTACGCGAGGAACGCGTGCCCGTCGTGCCGGTGCGGGTCCACCGGCGCGCCCCAGTTCTCCTTCCGGAACGTCGACCACCCGCCGTCGTGCCGGAAGACCCGGGTGAGCACCTTCTCGAGGACGTCGGTGGAGCCGAAGTCGCAGTAGTACCCCTGCCGCTCCCCGGACAGCAGCGCGTGCACGGCGTGGTGGACGTCGTCCGCCCACTGCGCGGTCATGCCCAGCCCGCCCTCGGCGACCGGCTCCACCATGCGCGGGTCGTTGAGGTCCGACTCGGCGACCAGCGACAGCGGACGCCCCAGGTCGGTCGCACGCGAGGCGGTCTCCCGGGAGAGCTGCGCCAGCAGGTGCTCGTCGGAGTCGTCGACGAGGGCGTGGACGGCGTCCAGCCGCAGGGCGTCGACGTGGAAGTCGGTGAACCAGCGCAGCGCGTTGTCGACGATCCACCGGCGGACGTGCTCGCTGCCGGTGTCGTCGAGGTTGACCGCCTGCCCCCACGGCGTGGAGTGGTGGTCGGTGAAGTACGGGCCGAAGCGCGACAGGTAGTTGCCGCTCGGGCCCAGGTGGTTGTAGACGACGTCCAGGCACACCGCCAGCCCCCGGCCGTGGCAGGCGTCGACGAACCGCTGCAGGGCCTCCGGCCCGCCGTAGGGCTCGTGGACGGCGTACAGGGCCACGCCGTCGTACCCCCAGCCCCAGCGGCCCGGGAAGGCGGCGACGGGCATCAGCTCCACGACGTCCACGCCCAGGTCGACGAGGTGGCCCAGCCGCTCGACCGCGGCGTCCAGGGTGCCCTCGGGCGTGAACGTCCCGACGTGCAGCTCGTAGAAGACCCGGCCGCGCACGTCCAGGCCCCGCCAGCCGCCGTCCCGCCAGGCGTAGCGGCTGGGGTCGAACACGCGGCTCGCGGCGTGGACGCCGTCCGGCTGCCAGGGGCTGCGGGGGTCGGGCAGCGGCTCCGAGCCGTCGACCCGGAACGCGTAGTCGGTGCCGTGGCCCGCCTCGGGGACCTGGCTCCGCCACCAGCCGGCGTCGTCGCGGTCCATCGGCAGGAGCTGCCCGCCGAGGTCCAGGTCGACACGCTCGGCGTGGGGCGCCCAGACGGAGAAGAGGTGCATGCGGTCACCCTGTCGGGTCGCGGGATGCGTCGCCACTCGTCACGATGACGGGATGAAGCTGGCACACCTTCCGCTTCGGCTGGCCACGGGTGCGTTCATCCTCAACTCGGGGTTGGCCAAGAAGGACCTCGAGGGGCAGGCCGCCGAGGGGCTGCACGAGATGGCGTCCGTCGCGCTGCCCCCTCGGCTGCGCGACATGGACCCCGCGGCGTTCGCACGGCTGCTCTCGCGGGGCGAGATCGCCCTCGGGGCCGCGCTGCTGCTGCCGATCGTGCCGTCCGCCGTCGCCGGTGCCGCGATGACTGCCTTCGGGGTCGGGCTGATGCGGCTGTACCTCAGGACGCCGGGCCTGCGGCAGGAGGGCGACATCCGACCGACGCAGGCCGGCACCGGGATCGCCAAGGACGTGTGGCTGGTCGGCGCCGGGCTGACTCTCGTGCTCGACGACCTGCTGCCGAGATCCCGGTAGCGGTCAGCCCTCACGCACCAGCAGCGCCACCGGCAGGTCGGCGAGCAGCTCGGCCAGCGGCACCGCGCCGCCGTCGCGCGTGCCGACGTCCCGCCCGGTGAGGACGTCGCGCCACGACCCGGTCGACAGCACGACCGTGTGCGACTGCCAGCCGCCGAGCCGGGACAGCCCGACCGGCAGGCGCGTGACGACTGTGACGACGGACGGGCCGGAGCTGGTGTCGCCGCGCGAGAACGCGACCGCGGTGCCGGTGGAGGTGGGCACCGGCGCGTACGTGGTCTGCGGGCCGATGAACCACTCCGGGTGCTCACGCCGCAGCCGCAGCGCCCGTGAGGTCACCAGCAGCTTCTCGTCGTCCAGGCCGGTGGGCCGGGTCCCGGAGTCGAGCGCCGCCAGCCGCTTGGCGCGTAGCTCGTAGTCGACGGGCCGGCGGTTGTCCGGGTCCACGAGCGACAGGTCCACGACCTCGGTGCCCTGGTAGACGTCCGGGACGCCGGGCATCGTCAGCTGGACGAGCTTCTGCCCCAGCACGCCGGCCCGAGCGGGCGAGTCGACGGACGCCGCGCAGAACGCCCCGACCGCCTCCAGCACCGCGTGGTCGCCGAGCACGCCGGTCGCGAACCGGTGGACGGCGTCCTCGTACTCGGCCTCCGGCGACGTCCACGACGTGTGCCGCTTCGCCTCGCGAACCGCCTTCTCCAGGTAGGGCACCAGCCGCTCGGCGCCGATCGGCCCGCCCGACGACCACGTGCCGACCAGCGTCTGCCACACGAGGTACTCGGTGGCGCCGTCGAGTCGGGGGTCGCGGTGCGGCTCGGCGAGCTCGCGCCACGCGCGCACGGCGTCCGCCCACTCCGCAGGGATCTCCGAGAGCACCGCGAGACGAGCCCGCACGTCCTCGGAGCGCTTGGTGTCGTGAGTGGACAGCGTCGTCATCGTCGTCGGCCAGTCCCGGCACAACCGCGCCGAGAAGGCGTGGAACTCGTCGGGGGAGACGCCGAAGTGCAGCGGGTCGCCGCCGACCTCGTTGACGCCGGTCAGCCGGAACCAGCGGTAGAACGCCGTGTCCTCCACGGCCTTGGCCATCACCGGCCCGCAGGTCTGCTGGAAGCGGACCACGGCCTCGGCGCGAGCCGCCTCCGCGGTGCGGCCCGCGCTGCCGGCCTCGCGGCCGAGCAGCAGGTCGCGCACCAGCTCCAGGGTGTCCCACCGTTCCTCGGGCAGGTGCGGCCGTGCCCGCTCGACGGCCTCGTCCATGACCGCGACGGACGACGACGGTGCCGGTTCCCCCGGGACGACGTACGCCCGGTAGCGGTCGAAGGCGACGAGCAGCTCGACGACGCACTCCCGGATGCCCCGGGTCGTGTGGTCGCGCAGCCGGACGTCGCTGTGGCACACCTGCGCGAGCAGGTCGGTGAGCCGCGCGACCTCCGCATACAGGCTGTGCTCGACGATCTCCCGCTTGGCCTGCTGGACGACGTCCTCGAAGTCCTCCGTCTCGCCGGTCACCTCGTGCAGCAGGGACGTCAGCGGGTAGGCGCCTTGAGGGTCGACGAAGAGCCCCCCGACACGCAGCAGCGCGTCGTACCCGGTGGTCCCGGCGCAGGCCCAGTCGCCCGGCAGCTCCTCGGAGCCCTCGAGGATCTTCTCCACGACCACCCACGACCCGCCGGTGCGCTCGTGCAGCCGCCGCAGGTAGCCGCGCGGGTCGGCCAGGCCGTCCGGGTGGTCGATGCGCAGGCCGTCGAGCGCGCCGGACGCCACCAGCTCGAGCAGCAGCTCGTGCGTGGCGTCGAAGACCTCCGGGTCCTCCACGCGGACGGCCGCGAGGGTGTCGACGTCGAAGAAGCGCCGGTAGTTGAGCTCCTCGTCGGCCACCCGCCAGTACGCCAGCCGGTACCACTGGCGGTCCACGAGCTCGGCCATGCCGAGTGCCTCGGTGCCGGGGCGCACCGGGAACACGTGGTCGTAGTAGCGCAGCAGCGGCTCCGGGCCGTCGAGGTCGAGGGTGAGCTCGCCGTCGCCGAGCACCTTGCCGATGCGCCGCCCCAGGACCGGCATGAGCAGCGCGTGGTCGGGGGAGTTCCAGTCCACGTCGAACCAGCGGGCGAACGGCGACTCCGGGCCGTCGCGCAGCACCGACCACAAGGCGGCGTTGAGCCTGGCCGGCGTGGGCACCGCCATGTGGTTGGGGACGACGTCGGCGACGGCGCCCAGCCCGGCGTCGTGCAGGCGGCGGACCAGCGCGTCGAGCGCGGCGCGCCCGCCGGCCTCCTCGTTGAGCCGCGAGTGGTCGACGACGTCGTACCCGTGGCTGGAACCCGGCGCCGGCTGCAGCACCGGGGACAGGTAGGCGTGCGAGATGCCGAGGGAGGCCAGGTACGCGACCACGCCGGCGGCGTCTCCGAAGCCGAACTCCGGGCGGATCTGCAGGCGGTACGTCGAGACCGGCACCGGGCGGCCGTCGGCCGGGCGGTGCCGCTGTCCGGAGCTCACTCCTCGGTCTCCCGCGGGCGGCGCATGACCAGGACGCTGCGTGACGTGAGCTCGAACGACTTCCCCGTGGCGAGCAGCGCCCCTTCCTCGAGGGAGGCGTCGGTGTCCAGGGCGACCTCCCAGAGGATGCCGAACTCCTCGCCGGGCACGGTGAACTCGACCGGGGTGTCCGACCCGTTGAACATGACGAGGAACGAGTCGTCGACGATGCGCTGGCCGCGCGGGTCGGGCTCGGTGATCGCCGACCCGTTGAGGAAGACGGTCATCGCCCGGGCGTACCAGGTCGTCCAGTCCTCCTCCTGCATGTGCTCACCGGTCGGTGTCAGCCAGGCGATCTCGCCGAGCTCGCTCTCCCCTCCGTGGCTCGGGTCGCCGGCCAGGAACCGGCGCCGCCGGAAGACCGGGTGGTCCTGACGCAGCCGGACGACGCGGCTCGTGAAGTCGAGCAGCTGCCGCTGCTCGGGGATGAGGTCCCAGTCGACCCACGAGAGCTCGTTGTCCTGGCAGTACACGTTGTTGTTGCCCCGCTGCGTGCGCCCGAGCTCGTCACCGTGGGAGATCATCGGAACGCCTTGCGAGAGAAGCAGTGTCACGAGGAAGTTGCGCTGCTGACGAGCGCGCAGCTCCAGCACCGCCTCGTCGTCGGTCTCGCCCTCCACGCCGCAGTTCCACGATCGGTTGTGCGACTCGCCGTCGGCGCCGCCCTCCCCGTTGGCCTCGTTGTGCTTCTCGTTGTAGGAGACCAGGTCTCGCAGCGTGAAGCCGTCGTGCGCGGTGACGAAGTTGATGCTGGCGATGGGGCGCCGGCCGTCACGCTTGTACAGGTCGCTCGAGCCGGTGATCCGCGACGCGAACTCCCCGAGCGTGTGGGGCTCGCCGCGCCAGAAGTCGCGCACGGTGTCGCGGTACCGGCCGTTCCACTCGGTCCACAACGGAGGGAAGTTGCCGACCTGGTAGCCGCCGTCACCGACGTCCCACGGCTCGGCGATCAGCTTCACCTGCGACACCACCGGGTCCTGCTGCACGAGGTCGAAGAACGCGCTCAGCCGGTCGACCTCGTGGAACTGGCGGGCCAGGGAGGCCGCGAGGTCGAAGCGGAAGCCGTCCACGTGCATCTCGGTGACCCAGTACCGCAGCGAGTCCATGATGAGCTGCAGCACGTGCGGGTGGCGCATCAGCAGCGAGTTGCCGGTGCCGGTCGTGTCGAAGTAGTGCTTCTCGTCGCCGTCGACGAGGCGGTAGTACGAGGCGTTGTCGATGCCCCGGAAGCACAGCGTGGGGCCCATGTGGTTGCCCTCGGCGGTGTGGTTGTAGACCACGTCGAGGATGACCTCGATGTCCGCCTCGTGCAGCGACTTGACCATCGCCTTGAAGTCCTGCACCTGCTGCCCGCGGGTGCCGGTGGAGGAGTAGGCGTTGTGCGGGGCGAAGAAGCCGATCGTGTTGTAGCCCCAGTAGTTGCTCAGGCCCTTGGCCTGCAGGTGCGTGTCCTGCACGTACTGGTGCACCGGCATCAGCTCGAGGGCAGTGACCCCGAGCCCGGTGAGGTGGTCGATCATCGCGGGGTGCGCGATCCCGGCGTACGTGCCGCGCATCTCCGGCGGGATGGCCGGGTGCGTCTGCGTCAGCCCCTTGACGTGCGCCTCGTAGATGACGCTCTCGTGGTACTCGTGCCGCGGTGGTCGGTCGTTGCCCCAGTCGAAGAAGGGGTTGACGACGACGGAGAGCATCGTGTGCCCGAGGCTGTCGGCGTCGTTGAACCGCTTGGGGTTCTTGAACCGGTAGGAGAACAGCGACTCGTCGCCGTCCACCTGGCCCTCGATCGCCTTGGCGTAGGGGTCGAGCAGCAGCTTCGCCGGGTTGCAGCGGTGCCCCCGGTCGGGGTCGTACGGCCCGTGCACGCGGTAGCCGTAGCGCTGGCCGGGCTGGACGCCGGGCAGGTAGCAGTGCCACACGAAGCCGTCGACCTCGGTGAGCTCGACGCGGGTCTCCGCCCCGGCGTCGTCGATCAGGCACAGCTCCACCCGCTCGGCCACCTCGGAGAAGAGGGCGAAGTTGGTGCCGGTGCCGTCGTAGGTGGCACCCAAGGGGTAGGGGTGGCCAGGCCAGATCTGCATCAGGATCTCTCGGTCGTCGTCACAGGACGCCCCATTGTGGCCCGTCCGGAGCAGGCCGGCCCCCTCAGGCGCGCCGCTCAGCCCGGCAGGGCGCGCTCCACGATCGCGGTGGCGGTCGCGTCACCGGTGGGCAGTGTGCCGAACGTCATGCCGCCGCCCCCGCGCACGCGGGTCGCGACGAACCCGTCGGCGACCGCGGCGGGGGCGAAGCGGACCAGCAAGGAGGCCTGCAGCGTGACCGCCAGCCGCTCCGCCAGCCACCGGGCGCCGGCCTCGACCGCTGCAGGGTCCCTGCGGGCCTCCTCGGCCGCGCTGCGCAGCGTCGCCGCCAGCGAGTCGATCTCGGCGTCCAGGCGCCGGTCGCCGCCGCGGGCCGCCTCGACCTCGGCCATCACCGCGTCCACGGACGCCGGTGCGTGCTGCAGCACGCGGACGACGTCGAGTGCGTTGACGTTGCCCGAGCCCTCCCAGATGGAGTTGAGGGGCGACTCGCGCAGCAGCCGCGCCATCCCGTTCTCCTCGACGTACCCGTTGCCGCCCAGGCACTCCAGCGCCTCCGCGACCATCGGCGTCGTCCGCTTGCACACCCAGTACTTGGCCGCCCCCACCGCGAGGCGCAGCAGGTCCTGCTCGCCGTCGTCCATGGCGGCCGCCAGGCGCATCCCGAGGGTCGTCGCCGCCTCGGACTCCAGGGCGAGGTCGGCGAGCACCGACCGCATCAGCGGCTTGTCCACCAGCACCGAGTCGAACGCCCGGCGGTGCCGGGCGTGGTGGACCGCGCGGACGAGGGCGGCCCGCATCGTCGCCGCCGAGCCGACCACGGTGTCCAGGCGGGTGGCGGCCACCATCTGCAGGATCGTGCGGACGCCGCGGCCCTCCTCGCCCAGACGGACCCCCCACGTGCCGTCCAGCTCCACCTCGGAGGAGGCGTTGGAGCGGTTCCCCAGCTTGTCCTTCAGGCGCTGCAGGCGCAGGGGGTTCCGGGTGCCGTCCTCGAGCACCCTCGGGACGACGAAGCAGGTCAGGCCACCTGGCGCCTGCGCGAGCACGAGGAAGACGTCGCTCATCGGGGCGGACAGGAACCACTTGTGCCCGGTGAGCAGGTAGGTGGCCTCGCCCTCGACCGGGCCTCCCGGTGCCGGGACGGCGCGGGTCGTGTTGGCGCGCACGTCCGAGCCGCCCTGCTTCTCCGTCATGCCCATGCCGGCGAGGGCCCCGGCCTTCTCCCGGGCGGGCCGCAGCCCCACGTCGTAGTCGGTGGACGCCAGGCGCGGCACCCACACCCGGGCCAGGGCCGGGTCGGTGCGCAGCGCCGGTACGGCGGCGTAGGTCATGGACAGCGGGCAGGCGTGGCCGGCGTCCACCTGGGTCCAGACGTGGAAGCCCGCCGCCCGGGCGAGGTGGGGGGACGGCGCGGACGACGTCCACGGAGCCCCCGCCAGGCCGTGCTCCACGCCGGTGCGCAGCAGCTGGTGCCAGGCCGGGTGGAAGTCGACCTCGTCGATGCGGTTGCCCTGCGGGTCGTGCGTGCGCAGCACCGGCGTGTACGTGTCGGCCTGGTCCCCCCAGGCCCGGGCCCGGGCGCTGCCCGCCAGCCGCCCCAGGCCCTCGAGTCGCTGGAACACCGACTGGCCCCCGTGCCGGTGCAGGGCCTCCACGAGAGCGGTGTCCGCGCCGAGCACGTCCAGGTCCTCGGGCGGGGGGACCTGGTTGGTCACGTCGTGGGTCACCCGCGGCGCGGAGGTGCCGTGCACCTGCCTCGTCTCGTCGTGGGTCTCGGGCACGTCGTCAACGGTATCCGGGTCGCCGGTGGCGCGGCGACGGGCCGAGCGGCCTTCGGCGCCGTAGCGTTGACCTCCGTGGCCGCCGGGAACGCTCTGACGCGACATCGGCGCCGCGTACCCGTGCGGCCGTGGCTTCGCGACCTGCTGTACCGCGCGACCGCCCACCGCCCGGTGCGCCTGGCCTGGACCCTGCTGCGCGGCACGGTCAGCGTCTGCCTGCGGTACCGGGTGACCGGCCTGGCCGCGGAGGCCGGCTTCTTCGCCCTGCTCTCGCTGCCGCCGCTGGTCCTCGGGCTGGCAGCGACGGCCGCGTGGATCGGCCAGGAGCTCGGGGTCTCCACGACCGTCGCCCTCCGGCAGGCGCTGCGTGAGCTGGTCTCCCCGTTCCTCACCAACCAGGTGGTAGAGGCCGCCCTGCTGCCGACGCTCGACAACGCGCTGACGACGCCGCGGCTCGACCTGATCTCGGTCGGCTTCCTGCTCTCCCTGTGGTCGGGGTCCAGGGCCCTCAACGTGTACGTCGACACCATCTCGATCATGTACGGCCTCGGCGGGCACCGCGGCATCGTCCGGACCCGCGTGCTGTCCTTCTCGCTGTACCTGATCACCCTGGCGCTCGGTGCGCTGACGATCCCGCTCGTGCTCGTCGGCCCGTCACTGATCGGTCGAGCCCTGCCGCCGGAGGCCGGCTGGCTGCTGGCCCTGTACTGGCCGGTCGTCACGGTCGGGGGTGTCGCCCTGCTGGCGACGCTGTACCACATCAGTACGCCGGTGCGGACGCCGTGGGTCCGCGACCTGCCCGGTGCCGCGGCGGCCCTCGCGATCTGGGTGGGGGCGAGCTTCGTGCTGCGCGCCGTCCTGTCCGCGTCGATCGGGGGGACGTCGATCTACGGGCCGCTCTCGGCGCCGATCGTCGTCCTGATCTGGCTGTACCTGGTGGCGATCGCGGTCCTCGTGGGCGCCGGGCTCAACGCGTCCGTGGACCGGTTGTGGCCCGACGAGCGGCGCGCCGCGGCCCGCGCCGCCCTGGCGCCGCACCGCGGGGAGCACCCGCTGACGCCGGTGCCGGGTGGCGACGACGACGCGGCGCCGCGCTGAGGGTGCCCCCGCCCTCCACCTGATCAACTTCTGGGGATGATCAGGTGGCGCGGGCGTCGTGGGGGCGACACGGATGTGACCTGATCACGGCGACGACACGACACGACGACGCCGCCGAGGACGACGTCGAAAACGCGCGTGACGGCCGCACCACGCCGGCCTACCGTCGAGCGCGTCGGACCGCTCCGGGTCCGCGCGACCGGACGGAGGTGAGCGCGATGGCCGCCCATCGCCGCGCGCCGCACCGGCGTCCGCGCGGGTCGCGTCCGCACGGTCGCCCGTGCGAGAGGCCGGCGACCGGCACCGCCCCGAGGCCACCGACGTGAGACCTCCCCGCCTGGACCCAGCGCTGCTCGCGCACCTGCCGCCCGAGGTGGCCCTGCGGCCCGCCCGCGTCAGCCGCGCCGACCGCGGCGCCTGCGACGTCCTCGTCGCCGAGGAGCTCCGGCCGCCCGCTCCGCAACGGACCGCATGGCGCACGGTCCGGGCCAGCTGGGGCTCTGCCGTCCTGGCGGCTACCGCCACCGACCCGGAGGCGGCGCCCGTGACCGGTGACTGGGTCGTCCTGGGTGACTGGCCGGACGCGCGGACCACCCTGGAGGCGGTGCTCCCGCGGGGGCCGTCGGTGACGCGGGCGCAGGTCGGGCGCGGCTCGTCTCACCGCCAGGTGCTGGCCGCCAACGTGGACGTCGTGGCCGTCGTCGAGGGGATGGCCCCGGACCCAGACCCAGGACGGCTCGAGCGGCTGCTCGCGCTGGCATGGAGCAGCGGCGCCGTCCCGGCCGTCGTGCTGACCAAGGCCGACCTCGTCGCCGACCCCGCGGCGCTGGTCGCCGAGGTCGGCTCCCTGACGCCCGGCTGCGCCGTCCTGCCGGTGGCCGCGCCGTCCGGTCAGGGTGTCGACGCGGTCCGTGACCTGGCGGCAGGTGGGGGCACCGTGGCGCTGGTCGGGGCTTCGGGTGTCGGCAAGTCGACCCTGCTCAACGCGCTCGTCGGTGCCGAGGCGATGCGGACGCGGGAGCTCCGCCTGGACGGCAAGGGGCGGCACACCACCGTGACGCGGGAGCTGTACCTGATGCCGGACCGCGGCGCGGTGATCGACACGCCGGGGCTGCGCAGCGTCGGGCTGGTCGGCGCGGAGAACCTGGACGACGTGTTCGCCGACATCGAGCAGCTCGCCGAGGCGTGCCGGTTCGCCGACTGCGCCCACGGCGTCGAACCCGGGTGCGCCGTGCTCGCGGCGGTGGACGCCGGGCAGCTGTCGCGGCGACGGCTCGACAGCTACCGCAGGCTCCAGCGGGAGGCGCGCTACCAGGCGGCCCGGACGGACGCCCGCCTGCGGGCCGAGCGCGTGGCGCGGTGGAAGGCCGTGCAGAAGGCGGCGCGGGCGCGCGGGTTCCGCCCGTGACCTCACCGGGGCCTCGTTCGTTGGGCCGGGGGTCAGCACCTCGCGACCCCTGGAGGCGACCGTGCGCCCACCGCGCCGCTCCACCGCACTGGCCGGCACCCTGGCCGGCGTCCTCGCCCTGACCGCCCTGACCGCAACCTCGGCCGGTGCCCAGGGCTCTCCGCTCGGCGCCGTCGCGCTGGACGACGACCTGGCCGCGGCGCTGGAGAGCGCCACCGGCGAGCTGCAGGTCGTCGTCACCTTCGACGGGGACGGCCCGCCGGAGCCGGCCGACGTCGACCTGCTCCGCCGCACCGGCGTGGAGGCGGGCATCACGCTGTCGTCGCTGCCGATCGCGGGCGTCCTGGCGACGCCCGAGGAGGTGCGGGCGCTGGCCGCGGCGCCGGGAGTGCGGTCGGTCGACCTCAACCGCGAGCTGACGTACGACAACGCCGACGCGACGGCCCTCACGGGTGTGGACGACGTCCGCAGGGACCCGCGGCTGACCAAGGCGAACGGCGGCCTGCCGGTGGACGGCGCCGGCGTCGGCGTCCTGGTCAACGACAGCGGCATCGACGGCACGCACCCCGACCACCAGTACGGACGGGACGTCGTCCAGAACGTGCTCGGCGCGACCAACCTCAACGGGGTCGACCGCCAGCTGCTGCCGGTGACCTGGGTGGAGAACGTGCCGGACACCGACCGGTCCGGCGGCCACGGGACGCACGTGACCGGCATCGTCGGCGGCAGCGGCGCCGCCTCCGGCGGGCTGTACGAGGGCGTCGCGCCCGGCGCCGACCTCGTCGGGTACGGGTCGGGGGCGGCCCTGCTGCTCCTCGACGTCCTCGGCGGGTTCGACTACGCGCTGACCCACCAGCGCGAGTACGGCATCCGGGTCGTCACCAACTCCTGGGGCGACACGTCGGACCGGTGCACCCCGGTCGACCCGGACGACCCGGTCAACGTGGCGACCAAGGCGCTCGCCGACCGCAACGTGGTCGTCGTGTTCTCGGCGGGCAACTCCGGGCCGGGGGAGTGCACGATCACCGGCAACTACAAGAAGGCGCCGTGGGTGATCGCGGTCGCCGCCGGGGACAAGGAGCGGAAGCTGGCCGACTTCTCCTCCCGCGGGACGCCGGGCGGCGGCGGCACGGTCACCGTGGACGGCGAGACGCTGCGCTGGGAGGACCGGCCGACCTTGACCGCCCCGGGGGTGAACATCGTCTCCACCCGCGCGATCTCGCCGGTGGGCGCGCTCGGCACGCCAGACGACGTCGAGGGCATCGACCCGGCGCACTGGCCGTACTACACGACGCTGTCCGGCACCTCGATGGCTGCGCCGCACGTGGCCGGCGTCGTCGCGCTGATGCTCGACGTCCAGCCGACGCTCACCCCGGCGAAGGTCAAGAGCATCCTGCAGCAGACCGCAACCGACATGCCCGGGTACGCCGAGTGGCAGGTCGGCGCCGGCTACGTGGACGCGTACGCGGCGGTCACCACCGCGTCCCGGTCCCGCTGACGCGGGCCGGGCGGTCCGGGGAGAAGACGAAGGCCCCAGGTCGGTCGACCTGGGGCCCTCGTTCCGCGGTGGGCGATACTGGGTTCGAACCAGTGACCTCCTCGGTGTGAACGAGGCGCTCTACCACTGAGCCAATCGCCCGTCGGACGGCGGAACCATACCTGATGGCGTCGCCGTCGACCCAAAGCGGTCACCCGACGCCGGGGAGCATCCCGAGCAACGACGCCGCGGAGTCGGGGAGCCAGCCCGGCACGCCCAGCCAGAGCAGCAGCAGCCAGGTCAGCGTGGCCGCGACGGCGACGAAGGCCGCCACGCCACCCAGCCAGCGCAGCCAGCGCGGCTGGCGCGCGGACCAGTCCCCGAACCGCCGCACCTGCACTCGCGCGCGCTGCAGCAGGCGGTGGGCCCACTGGAACTCACTGGCCAGCACGGCCAGTCCGAGGAGGGTCAAGGGGATGCCGCCGGGACCGGGCAGCCAGCCGGTGGACAGACCGAGCAGCACGAGCAGGCCGCCGACGACGCCGACCACGATCCGGTACACGCGGTACTTGCGCGGGTCGGAGCGGATGGCTCGGCGCCACCGCCACCGGTCGTGCACGTGCCGCTCCTCCCAGCGCCGCGGCCGGGTGCGCTCGGGTCGGCGCACCTGCGTGTCCTGCTCCACGTGACCAGCCTAGGCGGGGCCGTCCCGGCCCGTCATGGGGACAGCCCCCGCGCTGCGCGTTGACGGCGGAGCGTGCCGGCGACGTCCACGGCTGCGGGGAGATGTCCCCCACTCGGGTCAGCCGGAGGGTCAAGAAACAGTCAAGCCGCCGGTGTGGCGGTTTCGCCTCCCGGCATGCCGGGAACTTCACTGGCAGGCGACCCATCCCCCAGGCGCGTGGTTCTCCGAGGAGGCAAGCGACCGTGTCCCCCCTGCGCCCGACTCAGGTCGACACCGAGCTCGAGTTGCGGCTCGTCGTCCCTGACGCCGGCACCGTCCCGCTGCGCGTGGCCCTCCGGTACGGCACCGACGACCCGTTCGCCGTCACGGCGGCCTTCGCCGGTGACGGGCTGACCGTGGAATGGGTGTTCGCCCGCGACCTGCTGATCGGCGGGCTCGAGAAGCCCACCGGCGAGGGAGACGTGCACGTGTGGCCGTCGTGGGGGTCCGGCCGCGACCTCGTTCTGCTGTCGCTGACGTCGCCGGACGGCCACGCCGTCCTCGAGGCGGACGCCGCCGACCTGCGCAGCTTCCTGCAGCGCACCCTCGACCTGGTGCCAGCCGGCGCGGAGAGCGCCTACCTCGACGTCGACGGGGAGCTCGCGGCCTTCTTCGGCTGACGCTCCTCAGGGATCGAGGTGGGCTCCGCTGCGGCGGGCGAACAGCTCCACCGCGGCCCGACCGAGCCCGGTGGGCCGGAGGTCCCGGTCGTCCAGCACCGCGACCGGCTGGACGTCGCGGGTGGAGGACAGGAGGAGCACCTCCGGGGCGGCCCGCAGCGCCGCCATCGGGACGACGTCCTCGACCACCGGCAGCCCCTCCTCTGCCGACCACTCGAGGAACAGCTCGCGCGTGATCCCCGCCAGGCACCCCGACTCCAGGGGCGGCGTGAGCAGCCGGCCGTCGCTGACGACGAGCACGTTCGACCCCGTGCCCTCGCACAACTCGCCGCGCGTGTTGGCAAAGATCGCCTCGTGCGCGCCGCGCTCGTGGGCGTACCGCAGGGCCACGACGTTCTCCGCGTAGGACGTGGTCTTCAGCCCCGCGACCGCGGAGCGCTCGTTGCGGGTCCACGGCACGGTCACGGCCGCGACGCGCGCGGGCCACGGCCGCGTCGCGACGGCCGCCACGACCAGGGTCCCGGCGCCGGGGGAGCGGTCCGACCCGAGCGGGCCCGGCCCCGCCGTCCAGGTGATGCGGAGCCGGCCGGAGTCGACGCCCGCGGCGGCCAGCACCTCCTGCACGCCCTGGCGCACCCACGACTCCTCCGGCGGGGTGAGCCCGAGCCCCGCGGCCGAGCGCTCCAGCCGCCGCAGGTGCCGGGTCAGCGCGAACGCCGTCCCCCCGGTCACCTTGCAGGACTCGAAGACCCCGTCGCCGACGGTCAGGCCGTGGTCCAGGGCGGACACCCGCGCCTCGGCGTCCGAGGTGAGCATGCCGTCCACCCACACGGTGACGGGCTGGCCCGTCGAGGTCGTCGGCGTCATCGGGCCTCTCCTCCGCGGCGTCTCGGGCGTACCGGCACATCCTGCCGGAGGTCCGCCGGCGCGGCGGAGGCCGGTTGGACTCCCTCACCGGCTCTCGGTTAGAGTTCCGGACGCACACCGGGACGGCGGACGCCGGACCGGAAGCGTGCGGACGTAGCGCAGTTGGTAGCGCATCACCTTGCCAAGGTGAGGGTCGCGGGTTCGAGTCCCGTCGTCCGCTCGGAGGCACCTCCGAGAGAGGCACCGCCTCGCGGTGGAGTGGCCGAGAGGCGAGGCAACGGCCTGCAAAGCCGTCTACACGGGTTCGAATCCCGTCTCCACCTCGGCAGCAGCACCGTTCACGAGGGCGATTGGCGCAGCGGTAGCGCGCTTCCTTGACACGGAAGAGGTCACTGGTTCGAACCCAGTATCGCCCACTCGAGCAGCGGCCCCTGATCGTCCGATCGGGGGCCGTCGTCGCGTCCGAGACTGCTTCGCGGGACTTCCGACCGTACGGCGACCGTCCCGCGCCCGCGAGTCTGGTGCCGTGTTCGGACGCGTGCCCATCGCCCGGCGGCACGTCCTCGCCGATCGTCGGCGCCTGGTCATCGCCGTCGTCGGCATCGGCGCGTCCCTCGGCCTGATCTTCCTGCTCCAGGGCCTGTGGCAAGGGTTCCAGGCCCAGATCTCCGCGTACGAGGACAATGTCGGCGCGGACCTGTTCGTGGGCCAGACCGGCGTGCAGAACTTCCTCGGGGACACGTCGGTGATCCCGGCGGGCAGTGTGGAGGAAGTCCGCGCGGTCCCGGGCGTGCGGCAGGCGGACCCGGTGACGGCCCGGGCGGTCATCCTGGGCCTGCACGACCGGAAGCAGTTCGCGTTCCTCATCGCCGCAGAGCCCGACGGCATGGGCGGCCCGTGGGGCCTGGCGGCCGGGCGCGAGGTCGAGCGGGACGACGAGCTGGTGGTGGACCGGACGCTCGCCGACCAGCACGACGTCCGGATCGGGGACCGGGTCGAGCTCCTGGGTCGGAAGCTGCGGGTCGTCGGCCTCTCCACCGGCACGAGGTCCTGGATGTCCAGCTTCGTCTTCGTCTCGCCCGGCGCGGCGGCGTCGTTGCTGCGCAGCGAGGGAACCGTGAGCTACGTGCTCGTGCGCGCCGAGCAGCCAGACGCCACCGCAGTCCAGATCGGTCGGCGGACCGGCCTGGCCGCAGTCCCGGCCGAGACCCTGGCGGAGAACGACCGCATCCTGCTGTCGAAGATCATGAGCGCGCCGCTGGACCTCATGGTGGCGGTGGCCTTCGTCGCCGGCACCCTCATCGTCGCGCTGACCGTCTACTCCGCGGTGGTGGAACGTATCCGCGAGTACGGCATCGCGAAGGCGATGGGCATCCGGCGGGGTCGGCTCCTCGGGATCGTGCTCGGGCAGACGTCGGTCCTGACGCTGCTGGGGACCGTCGCCGGGTTCGGCGTCTACGAGGCGGCGTACCGCCTCGTCAGCCTGGTCCGCCCGCAGTTCGGGGTGCAGCTGACGCCGGGCACGGTGGGCCTCGTCGTCGTCGCCGCCGCACTGATGGCGCTGCTCGCCGCGGTGATCCCGACGCTGCGGATCACTCGCCTGGACCCGGCCTCGGTGTACAGGGGGTGAGCTGGGTGACACGGGTTCCGGTGGGTCGGCGAAGCCTCTTCGCGGAGCGCCGGCGGGCGGCCCTCGGCATCGCCGGCGTGACCGTTGCGCTGCTGCTCGTGCTGACCCTCGACGGCATCTTCGCGGGCGCGACGCGTCAGCTTTCCCGGTACATCGACACGTCCTCTGCCGACGTGTTCGTCTCGCAGCCCGGGGTGCGCACGATGCACATGTCGTCGTCCTCCGTCCCGCTCGCATCGGTGCAGGCCGTGCAGCAGCTCGACGGTGTGGCGTGGGCGGAGCCGATCCTCTACCAGTCCGGCTACCTCACCGGGGACGCCGGGCGTCAGCTCGCCTACATCGTCGGCTCCGTGCCCGGAGCACCCGGCGGGCCGCCGACCCTGACCGCCGGGACGGCCGCAGGCCCCGGTGAGATGGTCGTGGACGAGCGCGCTGCCGAGGCGATGGGGCTGAGGGTCGGCGACACGGTGCAGGCCCTCGGGCGCGAGTGGCGCCTGTCGGGCCTGACCTCAGGTCTGACGAACATCTCCAACACCGTGGCCTTCGTGCCGTTCGACGACTTCACGGCCGCCGCAGGCCTGCAGGAGACCGTCAGCTACGTCCTCGTGGGGGTGCGCAACGGCAGAGCGCCGGCCGAGGTGGCGCGGTCCATCCAGGAGACGACCGGGCTCACCGCGCTGACCCGCAGTGCCTTCAGCGTCGAAGAACGGGGTCTCGTGCGCGACATGAGCACCGACCTCATGCTGATCATGACCGTGGCCGCCTTCGTCATCGCGCTGGCCGTGGTCGGGCTCACGCTCTACGCCGCGACGCTGGCGCGCCTGCGCGAGATCGGCGTGATGAAGGCGCTGGGCGCGCGTCCCCGCCTGCTGGCACGCATCGTTCTCGCCCAGGCCGCCTGGACGGTCGGGCCTGCGGTGGTGCTCGCGGCGGCCCTGGCGCTGGCTCTCGGCGTGGTCGTCGAGGCCGCCTCGCCGAACGTCTCCATGGTCGTCGAGCCGGTGTCGCTCGTGCGTACCGTCGTCGGCGCTGTGCTCTTAGGAGCGCTCGGCGCCGCTTCACCGCTCATCAAGGTCGCCCGGGTCGACCCGGCGACCGTGTTCCGGAGGTCGCTGTGAACGACATCGCCGTCGAGGCGCAGGGGCTGACCAGGGTCTTCGGGGAGGGCGACGTCCAGGTGCGGGCGGTGCACGACGTCGACCTTGCCGTCCGCCGCGGCGAGGTCGTGCTGATCATGGGCCCGTCGGGCAGCGGCAAGACCACGCTGCTGTCGATGCTCGGCGCGATGCTCCGCCCGACCTCCGGCCGGATCGTCGTGGACGGCGTGGACCTCGCCACCCTGCCCGAGTCGAGGCTCCCGATGTTCCGTGCCCGCCGCTTCGGCTTCGTCTTCCAGGACTTCAACCTGCTGTCGGCGCTCACGGCCCAGGAGAACGTGGAGTTCGCGCTCAACCTCACCGGGCAGACCGGCCGGCGCAGCCGCACCACGGCGCGTCGGCTGCTGGAGGGCTTCGGCCTCGGAGCCCGACTGCGGTTCAAGCCCCACAAGCTGTCCGGCGGGGAGAAGCAGCGGGTCGCGATCGCCCGGGCCCTCGCCAACGAGCCGGCGGTCATTCTCGCCGACGAGCCGACCGCCAACCTCGACTCGAAGATCGGGCACGAGATCGCGAGGCTGCTGCGGCGCGCCGCCTCGCAGCAGGGCCGCGCCGTCGTGATCGTGAGCCACGACGCCCGGCTCAAGGACATCGCCGACCGGATCCTGTGGCTCGAGGACGGGGAGTTCCGCTCGATGACCGAGATGGCGACCGACCCTGTCTGCGGCATGGCCGTCGAGCGGGAGGACGCCCCGCACGTCCGGCACGACGGGGAGACGTTCTTCTTCTGCTCGACGGCCTGCCGCGACGAGTTCGCCGCCGACCCGCGCAGGTTCCACCCAACCGTGACCGGAACGATCGCCTGACGAGCGCGCTGGCCGCCTGCCGCGCCGCGGGCTACGGTCCCGGCCATGAGCGAAGAGCCGCTGCAACGGGCCCGCGAGGCGATCGAGGACGCGCGGCAGGCTGCCGACAGGGCAGCCGAGATCGAGCCGTTCCCTGCCGAGGAGCGAGAGGGGCCGCCCGGCACCGGGCCGGACCCCCAGGCGACACCGGGGGACGATCCTGCGGACGGCCCGCCCGCGCGCGGCAACTAGCATCACGACGTCCGCTGCACGACCGACGTCCCTGGAGGAGACACCGTGCCAGGCCAGCTCACCGTGACCGTCGCCGGCGACGAGCGGTCGGTCGAGCAGGGCACGACCGCCGGGGACCTGTTCGCCGACCGCCGCGACGTGGTCGTCGCCAGGGTCAACGGCGAGCTGCGCGACCTGACCCACCAGCTGGGCGACGGGGACGTCGTCGAGCCGGTGACGATCGCCTCCGAGGACGGTCTCGCCGTCCTGCGGCACTCGACCGCCCACGTGCTCGCGCAGGCGGTCCAGGAGGTCTTCCCGGAGGCGCGTCTGGGCATCGGGCCACCGGTGCGCGACGGCTTCTACTACGACTTCGACGTGCCGGAGCCGTTCACGCCGGAGGACACCAAGCGCCTCTCGACGGTGATGCAGCGCATCGTCAAGGAGGGGCAGACGTTCCGGCGCCGGGTCGTCACCGAGCCCGAGGCGCGGGCCGAGCTCGCCGACGAGCCGTACAAGCTCGAGCTGATCGGGCTCAAGGGCGGCTCCGGTCAGGACGTCGAGGGGGCGGCCGAGGGCGCGTCGGTGGAGGTCGGCGGTGGCGAGCTGACCATCTACGACAACGTGCGCCGAGACGGCGAGGTCGCCTGGAAGGACCTGTGCCGCGGCCCGCACCTGCCCTCGACGAGGCTCATCGGCAACGGGTGGGCACTGATGCGCACCGCCGCGGCGTACTGGCGCGGCAGCGAGAAGAACCCGCAGCTGCAGCGCATCTACGGCACGGCGTGGCCCAGCAAGGACGACCTGGTCGCCTACAAGGAGCGCCTCGCCGAGGCCGAGCGCCGCGACCACCGTCGCCTGGGCGCCGAGCTCGACCTCTTCTCCTTCCCGGAGGAGATCGGCTCCGGGCTCCCGGTGTTCCATCCCAGGGGCGGCATCGTCCGCATGGAGATGGAGGACTACTCGCGGCGTCGGCACGTCGAGGCCGGCTACGACTTCGTCAACACCCCGCACATCACGAAGGCGCACCTGTTCGAGACGTCGAAGCACCTGGAGTGGTACGCGGACGGGATGTACCCGCCCATGCACGTGGACGAGGAGCGGGACGCCGAGGGCAACGTCACCAAGCGGGGCCAGGACTACTACCTCAAGCCCATGAACTGCCCGATGCACAACCTCGTCTACCGGTCGCGGGGCCGTTCCTACCGCGAGCTGCCGCTGCGGCTGTTCGAGTTCGGCGGGGTCTACCGCTACGAGAAGTCCGGGGTCGTGCACGGCCTGACCCGGGCCCGCGGCTTCACGCAGGACGACGCGCACATCTACTGCACGCGCGAGCAGATGAAGGACGAGCTCGCCAGCCTGCTCGCGTTCGTCCTCGACCTGCTGCGTGACTACGGGCTCGACGACTTCTACCTCGAGCTGTCCACGCGCGATCCCGCGAAGTCCGTCGGTGACGAGGCGACCTGGGAGGAGGCGACCGCCGTCCTCGCCCAGGTGGCCCGGGACAGCGGGCTGCAGCTCGTGCCCGACCCCGGTGGCGCCGCGTTCTACGGCCCGAAGATCTCCGTGCAGGCGAAGGACGCCATCGGCCGCACGTGGCAGCTGTCGACGATCCAGCTCGACTTCTTCGAGCCGGAGCTGTTCGAGCTGGAGTACACCGCCTCCGACGGCTCGCGGCAGCGGCCCGTGATGATCCACCGGGCGCTGTTCGGCTCGATCGAGCGGTTCTTCGGCGTCTTGCTCGAGCACTACGCCGGTGCCTTCCCCCCGTGGCTGGCGCCGGTGCAGGTGGTCGGCATCCCGGTGGCGGCGGAGTTCGCCGGCTACCTCCAGGACGTCGCTGCTCGCCTGCGCGCCCGCGGCGTCCGGGTCGAGGTCGACGACTCCGACGACCGGATGCAGAAGAAGATCCGCACCCACACCAAGCTCAAGGTGCCGTTCCTGCTCATCGCCGGCGGCGACGACGCGGAGAAGAACGCGGTCAGCTTCCGCTTCCGGGACGGCAGCCAGGACAACGGCGTCCCCGTGGACGACGCGGTCGAGCGGATCGTCGAGGCGATCCGCACGCGGGCGCAGGTCTGAGCGTGGACGCGCCCGGTGACGACGTGACCGTCGACCCGGCCGCCGACCACCCGGGCGACCCGGACGGCTTCCAGCGGCTGTGGACGCCGCACCGCATGGTCTACATCAACGGCGAGGCCAAGCCGTCCGGCAACGGCGCGCAGGACTGCCCGTTCTGCCGGGTGCAGGCCCTGCCGGACGACGAGGGGCTGGTGGTCGTCCGCGGTCGCTCGTGCTTCGTCGTCCTCAACCTCTACCCGTACAACCCCGGGCACCTCATGGTCTGCCCGTACCGGCACGTCGCGGACTACCGGGACCTCACCGACGACGAGACCGTCGAGGTGGCGCGCCTGTCGCAGACCGCGATGCGCGTACTCACCGAGGTGTCCGCTCCGCAGGGCTTCAACCTGGGCCTGAACCAGGGCCGGGTCGCCGGGGCCGGCATCACCGCGCACCTGCACCAGCACGTCGTCCCCCGGTGGGGTGGGGACGCCAACTTCCTGCCGGTGGTCGCCCGCACCAAGGCGCTGCCGGAGCTGCTCGGCGACACCCGCGCCAAGCTCGCCGCCGCCTGGCCCCGCTGAGGCCAGCGACGTGGTGCACGACGACGACCTCGCCGGCCGCAGCCGCGGCGGCGCAGCAGCGGTGTCGGCGGGGCGCGGCGGACGACGATCTCGTCACCGGGTGCTCATGCCTCGGGGGTGCGCCGTCCCACGCGCTGGTTCGAACCCAGTGTCGCCCGCCACAGCCCCGGCTTTCCGATGCTCAACCCTTGGTTGGTCCCATCTCGTCGCGAAGGAACGCGAGGACGTGCCGGGCGAACTCCTCCGGGATGAAATCCATGGCAACGTGCTGCTGTCCCTCGAGGAGAACGACGCGGGCGTCCGGTAGCGCGGCGGCGAGGGCGTCGTAGCCACCCTTCATCTCCTCGGGGCTGTCGGAGCCGACGAGTAACAGCGTGGGCACCGTCACGTTCGCGGCCCTGGCCGGGTCGAGGACGGCCCCGAGCCCGGCACGGACCTCCCGGGTGATCGTGTGGGCGGCCGCGATGCGGGCCTGCCACGCCGGGAGGGACCGGTACACCCGGAACTCCTCCTCGGGCATCTGCACGACCTCCCGGAAGAGCACCTCGAGGGCGGCCTCCCGCCTGCCCTCCCCCAGTAGGGCGTCCATCCGTTGCTCGGTCCCGGGCGGCAAGGCGAGCAGCTCCGGGTGCGGCACCGGCCAGCCCTCGTAGAGCACGAGCCTGCGGATGTTCGAGGTGAGCTCCGTCGCGCCGAACGCGCAGATGCCACCGTGCGAGTGGCCCAGAACGTCGACCGGAGAGCCCGACGCCTGGGCGACGGCGTCGACCACGGCGGCGACGTCCTCGTGCTCGCGTGCCAGCGAGTACTCCGGGCCGTCGCCGCTGGCTCCGCGACCGCGCCGATCCATGGCGTGCACGGTGACGTGGGGCTCCAGATACGGCAGCAACGGACGCCAGCGCGTGTGGTCCGCGGTCGTCCCGTGGACCAGCACGAGAGGCGCCCCCTGACCGCTCGTCCAGTAGGCGATTCCGGTGCCGTCCCGTGACGTCACCC
>JBMOMI010000752.1:0-1790 GCA_049325235.1 Actinomycetota bacterium
GGTGACGCAGACCGTAGGCGGCGCCGACGAAGGTGACGAACATCAGCAGGTAGATGCTCATCTCCGTCTGCCACACGGTCGGGCGCCCGAGGAAGTACCGGGACAGCACCGCCTGCAGGGTGACACCCGTGGCGACGACCAGGGCCACCGCGCTGAGGTAGCCGGTGAGCTGGGAGAGGTGGTTCGCCCAGCGGAAGGACAGCGCGTAGCGCAAGGCCGTCACTGGCCCGAGACCTCCTTGGCCAGGTCCAGCAGCTCCTGGCCGCCCTCGACCGACTCGGCGTACGCCGTCCACTGCTCCTGGGCGAGCTCGCGCCACTGCTCGAAGGCCGCGTCGTCCATCTTCACGACCTCGACGCCGGCGTCGGCGAACAGCTTCTCGACGCGGGTGTCGTCCTCCTCGGACGCCGTGTACGCGAACTCCTGCAGCTCCTCGCCGACCTTGACGACGGCGTCCTGCTGCTCGCTGCACAGCTTGTCGAAGGAGGACGTGCTGATGATCAGGGGCTCGAACATGAACCAGAACGTGTTGCCCTCCGACGGGGAGGTGTACGAGTCGACCTGCTCCTGCAGGTTGTACGAGCCGAAGGAGCCCGTCGACGTCACCGCCGCGTCGAGGACGCCGGTCTGCATCGCGGTGTAGATCTCGTTGGAGGGCAGGCTGGAGATGCCCGCACCGGCCGACTCCAGCATGCGCTCGACGTAGCTGCCGGCGGCGCGCATCGTCATGCCCGGCCGGATGTCGTCCGGCGTCACGATCGGGTCGCCCTTGGCGCCGATCGCGCCGGCGTTCCACACCCAGGTGAGGACCTTGACGCCGTTCTCCTCCATGTTCTCGGCCAGGCGCTTGCCGATCTCGGCGTCCTGCCAGGCCTGCGCCTCCTCGTGGTTGCGCACCATGGCCGGCATGAGCGTGATGCTCCACTCCGGCACCCGGCCGGAGGCGTAGTCGAGCGGGAACACGGACATGTCCACCGCGCCCTGCATCATCGCGTCGTACTGCTCGGTGGACTTGACAAGCGAGCTGTTCGCGAAGACCTGGACCTTGACCTGGCCGCCGGTCTCCTCGGCCACCTTGTCGGCGAACTGCTGGGCCAGCATCGAGCGGAAGTCGCCCTCCTCGCCGGTCGGCTCGGGCCACTGGTGCGACAGCCGGAGCGTGACGTCGCCGCACTCCCCGGCGGCACCTCCACCGCCGCCCTCGCCTCCTCCGGCGGTGCTGCCGCACGCGCTCAGCGCGAGCGCGGAGGTGGAACTGTGGCCAGCAGGGGACCGCGACGGATGGTCATGAGGTGTTCCTCCCGTGAACGTGGCTCAGTGGCTGAACCATTAGGCGGTCACTGTCGCTCAGGTCACATACGGCCGTCAAGACCCCGTCAAGGGTCGGAAGTCACGAATCCGTGACGGCTCAGTTGGCAGTCAGCCACCCGCGCCGTCGGTCCCGAGCCGGCGGTAGCGAGCCAGCCGCTCGGCGTGGCGGGCCCTGCCGTCGACCTGCAGGAGGCGCACGAGCTCGTGCTGGAGCACCTGCCCGATCCGGCGGCAGAACGCCTCCGGCTCGTCGGCGGCGTCCGGGTGCTCGGCCACGACCCGGTCGACGATGCCGGCTCGCAGCAGGTCCAGGGACCGCACGCCCTGCTTGTCCGCCATCTCGGGCGCGTGGCCGGTGTCGCGGTAGACGATCGCGCTCGCTCCCTCCGGAGGCAGCGGCGACAGCCAGGCGTGCTGCGCGGCGATCACCCGGTCGGCTGGCACCAGCGCCAGGGCTCCCCCGCCGGTGCCCTGACCGA
>JBMOMI010000753.1:0-1787 GCA_049325235.1 Actinomycetota bacterium
CTCGCCCACCCGCTCGTCGCGCGCACGCGCGGCCGCGGCCTGCTGCAGGCGATCGTGCTGCGCAGGGCGGTCGCCGCCGACGTCGTCGCCCGGGCCCTGGACGCCGGGTTCCTCGTCAACGCGGTCGCCCCGGACGCCGTCCGGCTGGCTCCTCCGCTCGTCCTCACCGAGGCGCAGCTCGACGATTTCACCGGCGCGCTGCCCGCGCTGCTCGACGCGGTGGACGGCCGATGACGGCCCAGGCGCCCGCGACGAAGACCGCGCGGCACGCGCGCATCGTCGAGCTGCTGACCCGCTCGGAGGTCCGCTCCCAGGCCGAGCTGGCCGAGCTGCTCGCGGCGGACGGGCTCGGCGTGACGCAGGCGACCCTGTCGCGCGACCTCGTGGAGCTCGGCGCGGTCAAGGTCCGGGGCGCCGACGGCGGCCTGGTGTACGCCGTCCCGGGGGAGGGCGGAGACCGGACGCCGCGTGCCGGCGCCACGCAGGAGGTGCTCGACGCCCGCCTGGCCCGGCTCTGCGAGGAGCTGCTCGTGACGGCGGAGGCGTCCGCCAACCTCGTGGTGCTGCGGACGCCGCCGGGTGCCGCGCAGTTCCTGGCCTCCGCCGTCGACCACTCGGTCCTGCCCGGCGTCCTCGGCTGCATCGCCGGCGACGACACGGTGCTGGTGATCACACGACGACCCGACGGCGGCCCGTCGGTCGCTCAGCGCTTCCTCGACCTGGCCGCCGGCCGCCCAACGGACAGTCCTGCCCTGCCCACCGAGCACTGAGAAACCGAGCACTGAGAACAGGAAGACGACACCATCGTGAGCAAGGTCCTCACCTCACTGCCGCGCGGCGAGCGCGTGGGAATCGCCTTCTCCGGCGGCCTGGACACGTCGGTGGCCGTGGCGTGGATGCGCGCCAAGGGCGCGGTCCCGTGCGCGTACACCGCCGATCTCGGGCAGTACGACGAGGCCGACATCGACGGCGTCCCCGGCCGTGCCCTTCAGTACGGCGCCGAGATCTCGCGCGTGGTGGACTGCAAGCGCGAGCTGGTCGAGGAGGGTCTGGCGGCGCTGGTCTGCGGCGCCTTCCACATCCGCTCCGCCGGCCGCGTGTACTTCAACACCACGCCGCTCGGGCGAGCGGTGACCGGCACCCTCCTGGTGCGGGCCATGCACGCCGACGGGGTCGACATCTGGGGTGACGGCTCGACGTTCAAGGGCAACGACATCGAGCGGTTCTACCGGTACGGCCTCCTCGCCAACCCCGGCCTGCGGATCTACAAGCCCTGGCTCGACGCCGAGTTCGTCACCGAGCTGGGTGGGCGCGCCGAGATGAGCCAGTGGCTGGCCGAGCACGACCTGCCGTACCGCGACAGCCAGGAGAAGGCCTACTCCACGGACGCCAACATCTGGGGCGCAACCCACGAGGCGAAGACGCTGGAGCACCTCGACGTGTCGCTGGAGACGATCCAGCCGATCATGGGCGTCAGGTTCTGGGACCCCACGGTCGTGATCGAGCCCGAGGACGTCACGGTGCGCTTCGACCGCGGCCGACCCGTCGCCGTCAACGGCACCGAGTACGACGACCCCGTCGAGCTGGTCCTGCAGGCCAACGCGATCGGGGGCCGGCACGGCCTGGGCATGTCGGACCAGATCGAGAACCGGATCATCGAGGCGAAGTCGCGCGGCATCTACGAGGCGCCCGGGATGGCGCTGCTGTGGATCGTGTACGAGCGGCTGCTCAACGCCATCCACAACGAGGACACGATCGCGAACTACCACGCCGAGGGCCGGCGCCTG
>JBMOMI010000754.1:0-1786 GCA_049325235.1 Actinomycetota bacterium
CCCGCACGGCGAGGACGACGTCGTGCCCGGCCCGGCGAAGTCCCTCAGCCAGGGCGGATCCGACGCTGCCGGCACCGACGATCGCGACCTTCATGGCAGCCACCTCGGCGAGCCGCCCCGGGCCACTCTCGACGCTACGCCAACCGGGACGGGCTCGGGGCAGGCATCATCAGACGCCTAGCATCGTGTTGTGGCCGCGGTCGAGCTACCGGGCGGCGGCGTCGTCCTCGCACGCGGCCTGCGTCGGCATCCTGCGCCTGACCCGCCACCCGACTTCGGCCTCTACCTGCTCGGGCACCCGCTCGACCGACCGGGCCTGTACGACCGTCACATCGTCGGGCTCAGACCCTGGTCCCCGCCGTGGCCGCATGACCGCGTGGATTGGCCGGACCTCCGCGCGCCGCGGTCACCGGGTCGGACCCGTGACCAGCTGGCCGACGTCCGCCACCGGATACGCGCTGGGCAGCGGGTCGAGATCGCCTGCGCCGGCGGGCGCGGCCGCACCGGGACAGCCCTGGCTGCACTCGCCATCCTCGACGGACTGAGTGCCGACCGGGCGGTCGCCTGGGTCCAGTCCGCCTACGATCCGCGGGCGGTCGAGACACGCGCCCAGCACAGGTTCCTGGTGCGCCTGGCCCGTGCCCGACCTGCGCCGTAGGTCTCCCGCGGGCGCCTCAGCCCTCCACGACGGACGTCGGCGCGCCGTGCACGGCCGGGATGCGACCGAGCCGTCCGGCCTGGAAGTCCTCGAACGCCTGCACCACCTCGGCGCGGGTGTTCATCACGAAGGGACCAGCCCACGCGACCGGCTCGCGGATCGGCCGGCCGCCGAGCACGAGCACCTCGAGGTTCGGCTCGGCCAGCGACTGAGACATCGCAGCGGCGACCGACAGCGACTCCCCGTGCCCGAGGACGGCGAGCTGGCCCTTGCGCACAGGCTGGTTCTTCGGCCCGACCGTGCCCTGCCCGGCGAGCACGTAGACCAGCGCGTTGAAGTCCGCCCGCCACGGCAGCGCGAGCCGTGCGCCGGGGCTGACGGTGGCGTGGAGCATCGTGATCGGGGTGGTCGTCACCCCCGGGCCGCGGTGGCCGGCGACGTCCCCGGCGATGACTCGCACCAGGGCGCCGCCGTCGTCCGAGCTGAGCAGGGCCGACTCGCGGCCGCGCAGGTCCTGGTACCGGGGCGTCGCCCACTTCTGCGCGCGCGGCAGGTTCACCCACAGCTGGATGCCGTGGAACAGGCCACCGCTCATGACGAGCGCCTCCGGCGGCTTCTCGATGTGCAGCAGGCCGCTGCCCGCCGTCATCCACTGGGTGTCGCCGTCGGTGATGACGCCGCCGCCGCCGGTGGAGTCGGAGTGCTCGAACGTGCCGTCGATGATGTAGGTAACGGTCTCGAAGCCGCGGTGCGGGTGCCACGGCGTGCCCTTGGGCTCTCCCGGGGCGTACTCGACCTCGCCCATCTGGTCCATGTGGATGAACGGGTCGAGGTCGCGCAGGTCGACGCCGGCGAAGGCCCGGCGCACCGGGAAGCCCTCGCCCTCGAAGCCGCTCGGCGCGGTCGTCACCGCACGCACCGGCCGCTCGGCGGCGACGGCGGGGTCGACGCGCGGGATGCGCGGCAGCACCGTGATGTCGGGGACGGTGATCGCGGGCATGCGGTCCTCCAGAGGTTCCTGCGCTTTCAACTACCGCCCTCAACCGGCGTGCCCGCCCCCGCATTCCCGCAATAACCAGGCTTCTTGCGCCCAGCGACCCCTCGAGGCGGCAAGAAGCCTGGTTATTG
>JBMOMI010000755.1:0-1786 GCA_049325235.1 Actinomycetota bacterium
GACCTGCCGGCCGGGCCGGTGACCGGGGCTGCGGTGGTGCCCGACCTGCTGGGCGCCGGGCGCGCCGAGGCGCTCGCCCGTGCCCTGGCTCCCTTGCGGGACGCCACCCCGGGCACGACGGGCGACGGGATCCCCGACCACGTCCGCCTCGTCGAGCTGCTCGCCGAGCACACCGGCGTCGACGCGGTGGACCCGGCGAGCCTGATCGCGGGCTGGCGACGGTCCGGCCGATCGGCCCGGGCGCTGCTCGGGGTCGGGCGGGACGGCCCGGTGACGCCGGACCTGCGGCACGACGGGCCGCACGTGCTCGTGGCGGGCACCACCGGCGCCGGGAAGTCCGAGCTGCTGCAGACCCTCATCGCGTCGCTGGCGGTCGCCAACCGGCCGGACGAGCTGACCTTCCTGCTCGTCGACTACAAGGGAGGCGCGGCGTTCGCCGACTGCGCACGGCTGCCGCACACCGTCGGACTCGTCACCGACCTCGACGAGCACCTGACCCGACGAGCGCTCGCGTCGCTCACCGCGGAGATCCGCCGCCGCGAGCGTCTGCTCGCCGCAGCCGGCGCAGCTGACCTCCAGGCCTACCAGGCGAGCGCTCCGGTCGAGCCGCTGCCCCGGCTGGTCATCGTCGTCGACGAGTTCCGGGTGCTGGCCGAGGAGCTGCCGGACTTCGTCTCCGGGCTGGTGCGGCTCGCCGCGGTCGGGCGCTCCCTCGGGCTGCACCTGGTGCTGGCCACCCAGCGTCCGGCGGGCGTGGTCGGCGCCGACATCGCCGCCAACGTCAACCTGCGCATCGCCCTGCGCGTGCGAGACCGCGCCGACTCCACCGACGTGGTGGAGGCGCCGGACGCCGCCGCCATCGACCCGCGCCGCCCCGGGCGCGCGGTCGCCCGGACCGGCTCCGGGCCGCTGCTGGAGTTCCAGACCGCCAGGGTGTCCGGCCAGCCGCCGGCGACGCGGACACGTCGGGAGCCCACCGTCCGCCGCGAGCCCTGGCTGCCGCCTGCCCACGGCCCGGAGCGGGAAGCAGCCCCGGCCGCCGCGACGACGGGCACCACCGACCTCGCCCTGGTCGTCGAGGCTCTCGCCGAGGCGGCGCAGCGGTGCGGTGTCCGGCCTCCGCGCAGACCATGGGTCCCGCCGCTGCCGGAGCGGTTGGACCGGCGGGCGGTCACCGACGCGGGCGGACCACCGGCCGACGACCACCTGGCGCTCGGCCTGCGCGACGAGCCCGCGCAGCAGCGGCAACGGCCCGCGGTCCTGCGGCTGCGGCCCGGCACCGCCCTCGCGGTGGTCGGCACGACCCGGTCGGGCCGCAGCGGCGTGCTCGCGGCCGTGGCCGCCGCCGCTGCCGAGCACGCGCCGTCCCGGGTGCACCTGTACGCCCTCGCCTCGTCCACCGCCGTCCTGGCCGGGCTCGACCGCCTGCCCCACACCGGAGCGGTGGTCGGCCGCGACGAACCCGAGCGGATGACCCGGCTGCTGCGCCGGCTGGCGGCCGAGGTGGAGGCCCGCCGCGCCGCGCCACCGGACGTCGTCGCGACCGCACCCGCGGTCGTGCTGCTCGTCGACGGCTGGGAGGCGGTCCAGCAGGCGCTCGAGGACGCCGAGCACGCCGCCGGCATGGAGCACCTGCTGCGGGTGGTCCGGGAGGGGCCGGCCGTCGCCGTGAGCACGGTCGTCACCGGCGACCGGACGCTGCTGACCGGCCGCGTGGCGGCGGCTCTGGGCGAGCGCCTGCTCCTGCGGGTGGCCGACCCCACGGACGCCGTCCTCGCCGGCGTCC
>JBMOMI010000756.1:0-1786 GCA_049325235.1 Actinomycetota bacterium
TGGGGACCGGGTAAAACATTCCAGAGCCCACCTGGTGCTCCTCCTTCAGGGCGGCGGCGAACCCGTCCCGGTCCTCCGGCACTCGGATCGTGTACTGGTGGAAGACATGGACGGCCTCCTCTGCCACCGTCGGCGTCGTGACTCCTTCCAAATGGGCGGAGAGAAATGCCGCATTGTCTTGCCGTCGCCTGGTCCAGTCGTCGACCTTCGTCAGCTGCACCCGTCCGATTGCCGCGTGAATGTCGGTCATCCGGTTGTTGAGCCCGACCACCTCGTTCTGGTACTGCCGCTGCATCCCCTGGTTGCGGTACAGCCGCATCAACCTTTCGATCTCCGTGGTCGCGACCGAGACCATGCCGCCCTCACCGGAGGTCATGTTCTTGGTCGGGTAGAGCGAGAACATCGCGAAGTCACCGAACGAGCCCACCGGTTTCCCCCGCAGAGACGCGCCGTGCGCCTGGGCGGCGTCCTCGAAGATCCGTAGGCTCCGTCGCTGGGCGAGCTTCCGCAGCGCCGTCATGTCGGCCGGGTGGCCATACAGGTGCACCGGCATGATGCCTACCGTCCGCTCGGTGATGGCGGCCTCCACGCTGGCCGGCTCGAGGCAGAACGTTGCGGGGTCGATGTCGGCGAACACCGGCGTGGCGCCGGTCAGCGCCACCGAGTTCGCGGTCGCGGCGAAGGTGAAGGACGGCACGATGACCTCATCGCCGGCCTGCACACCGCAGGAAAGCAAGCCCAGGTGCAAGCCGGACGTCCCGGAATTCACAGCTACACAAGCACGACCCAAGCGGAAGTGCTCGCTGAACTCCCGCTCGAAGGCCGCGACTTCCGGACCCTGAGCCAGCATTCCGCTGCGCAGCACCCGGTCGACGGCCTCCCGCTCCTGCTCCTCGATAATGGGCCTGGCTGCGGGGATGAAGTCAGGCATACGCGACCCTTTCCGATTCAGCCAACGAAGCTAGAGTTGCGATCACACGATCAGCAGCGTGACCGTCGCCGTAGGGAGCGCCCCGCTCCGCGGTCGGAGCCTGACGCCCGACCGCAAGCGGAATGTCCTTCGGGTGGTCCACCAATTGGTTCCAGCCCCCCGACAGTGTCTCCACCCATTCCGTTTCGGAACGGACCGTGGTGGTGGGCGTCCCAAGGAGGAACGCCTCCTTCTGCAGCCCCCCCGAGTCGGTGACGACCGCGGTGGCGTCCAAGACGGCCTGGACGAGCTGGGGATACGACAGCGGAGGCACCGTAATGACTGATCCGCGACCGAGGTGCAAGCCAAACGTCTTCGCCTTATGGACCAGGCGAGGATGGGCAGCCAGATAGACAGGGACTTCGAGGGCTGCGAGAGAGTCCAGGATCTCAGCTAGCCGGTGCGGGTCGTCTGTGTTGTCGGGACGATGCATCGTGGCGAGGACGAACTCCACCCCAGCAGAAATGGGTGAGGCGACGCGTTCCTCGGTGACTCGCCGTGCAACGTCGAGCAGCACGTCGGTCATCACATCGCCCACGAGGATGCTGCGTTCCGCCAGGCCTTCCCGTTCCAAGTGATCCATAGCCACCTGAGTCGGCGCAAGACACAGGTCAGCGCTGTGATCGGTCAGAACGCGGTTGTGCTCCTCGGGCATCCGGCGGTTGAAGGACCGCAGCCCGGCCTCGAGGTGGGCCAACCGAAGATGCAACTTTGTGGCGCAGATTGCTGCGGCGAGCGTGGAATTGGTGTCTCCGTAGACCAAGACCCAGTCAGGGTCGTGCTCGACGAGGACAGGTTCGAGTTGCATGAGCATCT
>JBMOMI010000757.1:0-1785 GCA_049325235.1 Actinomycetota bacterium
CGGTGCCGGCCAGCATCGACCAGCTGTGCGCCGAGGTGGTCGCCGCCGAGCGCGAGGGCCTGCGGGTCAAGCCGGTCGGCTCCGGCCACTCCTTCACCGACATCGCCGCCACCGACGGCGTCCGGATCGACCTGCGCCGCCTCGACGCGGTGACCGCGGTCGACGGGCGGCGCGTCACCGTGCAGGGCGGGATGCCGCTGCACCGGCTCAACGCCGTCCTCGACGGTCACGGCCTGGCCCTGGAGAACCTCGGCGACATCGACCGCCAGACCGTCAGCGGCGCCATCTCCACCGGCACGCACGGCACCGGCGCCCGGTTCGGGGGCCTCGCCACGCAGGTGCGCGCGCTGGAGCTGGTCCTGCCCGGTGGGCACCTGGTCCGCTGCGACGCCGTCCGCGACCCCGAGCTGTTCGCCGCGGCCCGCGTCGGGCTCGGCGCCTTCGGCGTGATCGCGACCGTGACCCTGGAGTGCCGGCCCGCGTTCGCGCTGCACGCCGACGAGCGCCCGATGCGCCTCGGGGACGTCGTCGAGCGGCTCGACGACCTGGTCGACGGCAACGACCACGTCGAGTTCTTCTGGTTCCCGCACACGGACCGCTGCCTGGTGAAGCGGAACAACCGCGTGGACGACGGTCGCCGGCTGCGTCCGCTGTCGCGGCTACGGGCGTGGCTGGACGACGACCTGCTGGCCAACCGCGTCTTCGGCCTCACGCAGGAGGCCGGCACGCGGCTCCCGCGCCTCGTCCCGGCGATGAACGGCGCCGCGTCGCGCCTGCTCGGCGCCCGCGAGTACGTCGACCGGTCCTACCGGGTCTTCGTGTCCGCGCGCGAGGTGGTCTTCCGGGAGATGGAGTACGCGGTCCCCCGCGACGCGGTCGTGCCGGTCCTCAGAGCGCTGCAGGACTGGGTGGACAGCCGTGACGAGCCGGTGAGCTTCCCGGTCGAGGTCCGCTTCGGCGCCGCCGACGACATCTGGCTGTCCCCCGCGTTCGGCCGGGCGACCGCGTACGTCGCGGTCCACCAGTTCCACCGGCTCCCGCACGAGCGGTGGTTCGGGGCGGTCGAGAAGGTCATGACCGCGTTCGGCGGCCGGCCGCACTGGGGCAAGCTGCACGGCCTGGACGCCGGACGCCTCGCCGCCCTCTACCCCCGGCACGCCGACGCCGTCCGCGTGCGCGACCGGGTCGACCCGCACCGCCTGCTCGGCAACCGGTACCTGGAGCGCGTCCTCGGCTCCTGAAGAGGTCGAACCGGGCATCTCGACCTACCCTCGGGACGGTGACCGTCTCCCGTGGCCGCGCCGTCCTGGCGGCCCTTGCGGCGTCCGGCGTGCTGGCTGCCTGCTCGGCCGCCGGCTCCACCGAACCGCGGGCCACCGGGCGGACGGCGGTGGACGCCGAGCAGGCCGCCCGCTTCACCACGACGCCGCCGGCGCAGGAGACCACCGTCGTCCCGACCACGGACCCGGCCTCGGCGGCCCTGGCGGCGAGCCGGGACCTGTACGACACCGCCCCGGTCGTCGTGCTCGCTCCCGCCGACGACACGTCCGCCCGCGAGCGGGCCGTCGGCCTCGGCGCCCCGCTGCTCGTCGCCGACGGCGACCCGGGGGCGGTGACGCAGGAGCTGGAGCGGCTCGGCGCCCGGGCCGTGCTCGCCGTCGGCGTCGACGAGCAGGCCCACGCCGAGCACCTGGACGCCGTGGACGCCGCCGGGGCCGAGGTCGTCACCGACCCCGAGGACCTCCCGGACACCGACCGCGGCCCGGAGCTGTCCGACGTCCTCGT
>JBMOMI010000758.1:0-1783 GCA_049325235.1 Actinomycetota bacterium
GCGGAGAACAGCAGCACGGACGCGACCGTCACCGCGCGCAGGGCCGGGCCGTCGAGCAGCGGGTAGAGCACCTGGCCGAGCACCGCGCCGGCGGCAAGGGCGAGGGCCGCCCGGCCGAGCGGGCCGTTCACGAGCCCGGTGCCGCGCGCTCGCGGCGGCGCCGTCGCCATGCCCGGATCCGCGACAGCAGGAGCAGCACGAGCACGACGCCGGCGAGCAGCAGGACGGCGGCGACGGTGGCCGCCACCCACGGCGCGACCACTGCCAGCGAGACCACCGAGGCCACCGCGACGTCCTCCGCGACGCTGACGGTGACGTTGCTGGCCGGCTCCGGGGACGTGTTCACCGCGGCGCGCAGCCCGGCCTTGACGGCGTGGCTGGCCAGCGCGGTGACGCCGCCGGTCGTCGCGGCCAGGGCCTGCTCCAGCGTGGTGGCGTCCCCGGCGATGAGTGCGCCGAGCACGGCGGCGACGGTCGGCCGGACGGCGGTGTGCACGACGTCCCAGACGGAGTCGACGTACGGGATCTTGTCGGCGACGACGTCGACGCAGAACAGCACCCCGGCGGCGACCAGGACGTCGGTACGCGCCAGGGCGTCCGGCACCTGGTCCAGCGTGGCGAACCGGTCGGCCAGCCCGAGGACCAGCACGACCAGGTAGGCGTTGATGCCGCTCGCCCAGCCGGTGGTGAACACCCACGGCAGCAGCTCCACCGTGCCTCCCTTCTCGTCCGCTTCTCCCGGGCGGCTTCTCCCGGATGCACCTCAGACGCGGCGCCCGCCCAGCGTGCCGGTGATGCCGAGCACGTCGAACCGCGCGAACAGCTCCTCGGCGTACCAGCCCTGCCGCGCGGTCTGACGGATCACCTCGGTGTGCGGGTTCCGGCGGTGGGCGAACTCGGTCAGCGCCTCGGCGGACTCCCACACCGAGAAGGTGCCGAGCAGCCCGACCGGGGCCTCGCCGATGCCGAGGGCCAGCCGGACGCCACCGGTGCGCGACAGGTCTGCCGACACCGGCGGGACGGCGCGGTGGAACGCCAGCGCCTTCCCCGGACGGATCCGGGCGCGGGTGAGGCTGGCGACGGCCCCCGTCGCCCGGCGCGGCCGCGGGTCGCCGAACGGTCGTCGTCCCGACCACTGGCCGCGGCTGGCCAGCGGCCGGAGCCGGAGGGTCAGCCGCTCGTCGGCGAGGCGGTCCCAGCCGTGGACGGTGGGCGAGCCCTCGAAGGCGTCGGCGGCGGCGTCGTCGTCCCAGGTGGCGAGCACCGCCCAGTGCCGGGGGTCGGCGTCGCGGACCGAGAAGGTCCGCCCGTGGCCCGTGCCGAGCAGCCTGGTGAACCGGGCGCCGGTGCGCGGCAGGTGCAGCCGGTCCCACGCCATCCGACCCAGCGCCGCCGGCACCGCCCGTACCGGCACGCCCCACACGTGCAGGGTCACCGCGGGGACGTCGTCCACGCCCGGACCCTAGCCGTCCGGCCGGTCCGCGCCCCGGACCGCCTCCCGGTGCGGTACGACAGGCCCATGGGAACCGCGCCGGTCGACGCCGCCACCCGGACGGCGGGGCGCGACCGTTTCGTCGACGCGCTGCGGGTCGGGTCGCTGGTCGTCGTCGTGCTGGGCCACTGGCTGATGGCCGACGTGCGGCCGGACGGCGAGGTCTCCAACGCGCTGGTCTCGGTGCCGGCCCTCGAGCCGCTCACCTGGGTGCTGCAGGTGATGCCGCTGTTCTTCCTCGTCGGCGGCGTGGCGCACACGTTCGCGCTGGCGTCCCTGGAGCGGCGGCTG
>JBMOMI010000759.1:0-1781 GCA_049325235.1 Actinomycetota bacterium
GGGACGCCGGACCGGCAGGGGACGTCGACCTGGTGCTGGTCCACGACGGGCGCACGCTGCCCGCCGCCGACCTCGCCCGGCTCGCCGACGCGGTCTGGAACCCGGTCTGGGACGCCGGGGTCCGCCTCGACCACGCGGTGCGCTCGGTGCCCGCCTGCCGCCGGGTCGCCGCCGACGACCTGCCCGCCGCCGTCGGCCTGCTCGACGTGCGGCCGGTGGCGGGGGACGCCGCCCTCGTGCTGCGGGCCCGCCACGCGCTGCGCGAGGACTGGCGACGGCGCGCGAGCGCCCGGCTGCCCGCGCTGCTGGACTCCGTGCGGGAGCGCGCCGAGCGGCACGGTGAGCTGGCCTTCCTCGTCGAGCCCGACCTCAAGGAGGCCCGCGGCGGCCTGCGGGACCTGGTCGCGCTGCGGGCGCTCGTCGCCACCTGGCTGGCCGACGTCCCGCACGCCCGGGTCGAGCCCGCGGCGGCCGTGCTGCTCGACGTCCGGGACGCCCTGCACGTGGTGACCCGGCGAGCGGGCGAGCGGTTGCTGCTCGCCGAGCAGGACGCCGTCGCGGGCCTGCTCGGCCTCCCGGACGCCGACGCCCTGCTCGCGGAGGTGGCGCGCGCCGCCCGGGCCGTCGCCCACGCGGTCGACACCACCGCCCGCCGCGCCCGCGGCGCGGCCACCCGCTCCGGGATGCGCCGCCCGCGCCGGCCGCGGTCGCGCCCCGTCGGCCGGGACCTCCTCGAGCACGACGGCGAGGTGTGCCTGGGCGCGGCGGCCCGCCCGCAGACGGACCCGGCGCTCGCGGTCCGAGCCGCTGCCGCCGCGGCGCGCGCCGGCCTGCCGCTGTCACCGGTCACCGCCGAGCACCTCGCCGGCACGTGCCCACCGCTGCCACAGCCGTGGCCCGAACCGGCCCGCGACGCGCTGCTGGAGCTGCTGGGCGCCGGCCCCGCGCTGCGGGGTGTGTGGGAGACGCTCGACCAGGCGGGGCTGGTCACCTCCTGGCTGCCCGAGCTGGCCGGCGTCCGCAACCGGCCGCAGCGCAACGCCGTCCACCGGCACACCGTCGACCGGCACCTGGTGGAGACGTGCGTGGAGGCGGCCCGGCTCGTCCGCGACGTCCCGCGGCCGGACCTGCTCCTGCTGGCCGCGCTGCTGCACGACGTGGGCAAGCTCCCGGGCGCCGCCGACCACGCCGCCGTGGGCGCCCCGCTCGCCGGCCGGGCGGTCCGGCGGATGGGCCTGGACGGCGACGACGCCGCGGTCGTGGAGCGCCTGGTGCGCGAGCACCTCACCCTCGTCGAGCTGGCCACCCGCCGGGACCCGGACGACCCCCGGACGGTCGAGGCGCTGACCCTGGCCGTCGACGGGCGGGAGGACGTGCTCGGCCTGCTGCGCGCGCTGACCGAGGCGGACGCCCGGGCCGCCGGCCCGCTCGCCTGGACCGCGTGGCGGGCGCGGCTGGTCGACGACCTCGCCGCCCGGGCGCGGCACGTGCTGCGCGGGGGTCCCCGGCCCTCGCCGCCCTCGCTGACAGAGGCCGAGCGCGAGGCGGTCGCGCACGTCCGGTCCGCGGGGGAGCCGCTCGTGACGGTGGCGGAGCAGGACGGCGAGCACGTCGTCCAGGTCGTCGCCCCGGACCGGCCAGGCCTGTTCGCGGACGTCGCCGCCGCGCTGGCCGGGCACCGGCTCGCCGTCCGCTCGGCGAGCGTGCGGACCGTCGGTGGCGTGGCCGTCGACACGTGGCGCGTCGGCGGCTCCGCCGCGCCGGACGCGGCGGTGCTGCTC
>JBMOMI010000760.1:0-2955 GCA_049325235.1 Actinomycetota bacterium
AATCCAGGCGGCCCTGGCGGACCGCCCCGAGGACGTCGCGGTCCACCTGCGGGTCCCCGCCACCGTCGTCCGCGGCCAGGCCGATCCGATCTGCCGGCACGCCTGGGCCGCCGAACTGGCCGCTCGCCTGTCCGCACGGCTGCTCGTCGTGCCGCAGGCCGGGCACGCGTGGCCGTACAGCCGCCCGGAGACCTTCGTGGAGGTCTTGCACCTCGCGGGCGTCAGGGGCCAGTCATGACCACGAGCCGCTCCGGTGCCCGGCCCCCTGAACGGTGTGTGGCCGCCTTCGACTCCGCCTCGGCATTCCTAAGCGCCCTGGCGCGCGCCCTGCAGGGCCGGGACTTCCCCCACCTCGGCCAGTCGCCGCTCAAGGCCCCGCTGGTGCGGGCCAGCGCGCTGCTCCCACTCCGCTTGCGCCGACGCACCTACGCGATCGCCAGCGGGCGGGAGGGCGTGCCGCCGCACCGGCTGGGAGACGTCGATCTGGCGGCCGTCGCTGCCTGGGTCGCCGGCCACTACCCGTCCCGGAGCTACCCGGCTGTGCTGCTCGGCTCCTCGAACGGGGCGCTGGCCCATCTCGCGGCCGCCTGCGGACTGCCGTGGCTGCCGCAGACCCTGCTGCTGCCAGTACGCCGTCCCGGCGCCGACCCACGCGACGCCCGTGCCGCGATGGAGTTCGGCCTGCGGCACGCTCCGGCCCTGCTCGCCGGCAACCCCGGCGTCGAGCTGCACCACATGCACGACGCCAACCAGGACGCGCTGAGCGCATCCGAGACGTCCTACTTCCGGGTCAAGTGGCGGGCGCTGCCCCGGGCGTACGAGCGCTTCCTCACCGACTGTCTGGAACCCGGCGCGGTGATCGTGGTGCGCGACGCCTCCACGTGGCCGGTCACCCGGATCTCCGACCGGCATGTCTTTCAGTACGGCGCGCAGGGCGGCATGAGCGCGGAGGAGTACGCCGCGGAACCGGGTGCGCCAGCAGCGGACGACGAGGCCGCGGAGGCGGAGTGGGGCTTCGCCGACGCGCTGCTCCCCGACGTGCATGCCTGGGCGAGGTCGCGGGGCCACCCCGTCATCGACGTCCGCTACGACCATCCCCAGGACCCGGCACCGGCCGTGGCCGACACGATCCGCACCTGGGTGCGGGCACGGGGAGAGCCGGGAGAGCGGCTGCTGGTCAGCTCCTTCATCGTCCACGACCCCTGGCGGACCATCACCACCGCGTCCGTGCCGTTCTGGACCTTCTTCCCGGTGCGCCGGGCCGCGGACTGCCTTACCGCCTACCTCGACCGCGCCTCCTACGAGGAGATCGACGTTCTCCTGTTCAGCAACGGGGTCCCCTCCCGCGGGCAGGTCGACGCCGCGCACTGGGAGCAGCTGGCCCGCCGGGCCCAGCGCCGGGGACGGCTGCTCGGCGTAAACCCGACCGCCTTTCCCGCCGACTTCCCGGCGTTCGCCCGCTACGGACCAGCGCTTCGGTCACTGCCGGAGGCCACCCGACCGTGGTCCCCGCTGGCGCTCGCCGATGCCCTCACCGGCCTGGCCGGCCACCCGGAGCTGACCGTCACCGATACCCCTGCCGCCTCGTGAAGGGTCTGCGCCTGGCCGTGGCTGGCTACCCCTCTCCCGATGCCGTCTACCATGCAGCACAGGAGGATCGCCGCCCCGCCCTTTGGGTCACGGTCCCGACGGAGCAACCGATGCTGGAGCCGAAGAGGGGTGAGGTCGGCGTACCCGCTGCTTTTTCAGCCCGACAGCACCGGAGCGGTATGAGTACCGCCCCGGGACGGCCCGCTGCCCCGTCGCAGGACGCATCACCCACGGTGGCCCAGGGCCGTGACGGTGGGAGGGTGCGTCAAGTCCCCAAGCCGGACCCAGTGGCGTTCCTGGAATCCATCGACGTCGACATCGCCGGCACCCCGGTGCTGCGCGAACTGGATCTGCGGCTGGAGGCCGGCGAGGTGATCGGGCTGCTCGGCCCGAACGGCTCCGGCAAGACCACCTTGCTCAGGGTCCTCGCAGGGCTGCTCGCCCCGGTCGGCGGCCAGGGGCAGGTCCTAGGGGCGGACCTGCGGGCCGGCGGGGCCGCCGGTCGGGCCGCCCGCGCCGGGATCCGAACCTCCGTCGTCCTAGTCGGACACCAGCCCGCGCTGTACCCCCAGCTCGGACTCGGGGAGAACCTTCGCCTCGTCGCGCGGCTCACCGGTCGAGCCGAGGCCGACGCGGCCAGCGCGCTGGAGACGGTCGGGCTGGCGGCGGCGGCGCACCGGCGGGCCGACCACTGCTCCCATGGCATGCTGCGCCGCGCGGACCTCGCCCGCGCCTTCCTCACCGAGCCCCGGTTGCTGCTGCTGGACGAGGCCCACGCCGGCCTCGACCGCGACAGCCTCCACCTGGTCCAGGTGCTCACCGAGCGGGTGCGGGCCCGATCAGGTGCCTGCGTGCTGGTGTCGCACGAACGGGACCGGATGCGACCGCTGGCCGACCGGATCGTCGAGCTCGTGGACGGCGCAGCGGTCCCGCGACCGGTGGCCGCGCGGTGAACGGCACGGTGAGCGTGGGCGAGCAGCTGCGGGCGCTGGTGCGGCTGCAGCTGGCGCTCGAGCGACGCACCGGTGAGGCGCTGCTTGTAGTCGCGCCGTTCGGCACGGTGGCACTGCTGCTGCTGCCGATGGCCGTGGGCACCGACATCCCCCTCCTGCGGCAGGTGGGGCCGGGCTTCTACTGGCTTGTCGTCCTCCTTTTCGGCGTCATGCTGACGGTCCGGCACAGCGCAGAGGATGGGCCCGGGCCACAGGCGCTGCTCGCACAGTGCGGGGTCGACCCGGCCACGCGGGCCCTCGCCCGCGTCGTCGCGGACGCGGTTCTCCTGCTGGCCTTCCAGGTGGTCCTGGCTCCGGTCGCGGTGGCGCTGTACGACCCGCAGGTCCCCGGCTGGCCGTGGCTGCTCCTCGT
>JBMOMI010000760.1:2965-4562 GCA_049325235.1 Actinomycetota bacterium
GTCGGGCTGGCTGCGCTGGGTGCCCTCGCCGGGGCGGTGTCCGCCGGCGCCCTCGGTCGCGCGACGCTGGGTCCCCTGCTCGTCGTCCCGCTGACCGTGCCGCTGCTGCTGGGGGCCACCCAGGTCATCGAGGCCGCCAGGTACGCTCGGACGCCGTGGCCGTGGCTCCTCTTGACGGGGTTGGCGGACCTACTCGCGCTGCTGGCCACCGTGCTGACCGCACCAGTGCTCGAGGAGGCTGAATGACGCGGGCCGACCGGTCCCTGGCGGTGGCCGCTGGCGGTCTCGTCCTCGTCGGCTTGGCGGCGGCCCTCACGGCACCGCCAGACCGGCTCCAGGGAGACCTGCAGCGGCTGATGTACGTCCACGTGCCCGCCGCCTGGCTGGCGTACCTGGCGTTCGGCCTGACCCTCCTCGGCAGCGTCGCCTGGCTGTGGCGACGCGGTGAGCGGTGGGACCGCCTCGCCGCCTCGAGCGCGGAGGTCGGCGTCTTCTTCACCGGGCTCGCCATCCTCCTCGGTGCGATCTGGGGCAAACCGGTCTGGGGAGTCTGGTGGACCTGGGACCCGCGGCTGGTGACGACTGCGGTGCTCTTCTTCGTCTACCTGGCGTACCTGGCGCTGCGTCGGGCCATCGCGGACGCCGGCCAGCGCGCCCGCCGTAGCGCCGTGTTCGGGGTGGTGGCCTTCGTCCAGGTGCCGGTCGTGCACTTCTCGGTGCTGTGGTGGCGCGGCCTGCACCAGCCACCGACCGTCCTCCGCCCCGGCGACCCCACGATCGACCATGTCATGCTCGCCGCCCTGCTCGTGAACCTCCTCGCGTTCACCGCCGTCTTCGTGGCCGCCCTGCGGTTGCGCATGCGGCTGGCCGCGGACGAGGCCGAGCTGGCGGCCGCCACCATGGCACCGGGACGGCCGGTAGCCGGGGCCGCCGTCGCCGCTCCCGCCGCGGCCGTGCACGGTCCGGAGGCGCGTCATGGCTGACTGGGGCTGGGTGGCTCTTGGATTCGGGACCGCGTACGGCTCGATCGCCGGATACCTGCTCGTTCTTCGGGCCCGTGGCGCCCGGGCGCGCCGCCAGATCGAGGAGCTGCGGTGATCACCCGCGCGTTCGCCGTGCCGGGCATCGGACTGGCCGCCGTGCTGGCCGGGGTGCTGACGTTCGGCAACCTCAACGACAGCCTCGTCTACTACCTCACGCCGCAGGAGGCAGTTGCCGGGCGGGCGGACGCCCCGGCCGGAGAACGGTTCCGCCTCGGCGGCCTCGTGGAGACCGGCAGCGTCGTGGGCACGCCTGACGGGGTCCGGTTCGCCGTGGTCGACGCCTCCGGCGGCAGCCGGGTGGAGGTCCTGCACACCGGCTCCCCCAACCAGCTCTTCCGCGAAGGCATCGGGGTGGTCGTCGAAGGGCAGTGGCGTGGAGACGTGTTCACCTCCGACACCATGATCGTCAAGCATGACGAGGAGTACCGCGCTCCCGCGACCGAGACGGACGGGGAGGCGCCGTGATCTGGGCCGCCGGCGGCTGGGCGGGCGCCATGCTCGGCCTGGCCAGCTCCGTCGTGCTGGCGTGGTGGGCGCTGCGCGCGCAGCGCCGA
>JBMOMI010000760.1:4572-21921 GCA_049325235.1 Actinomycetota bacterium
GGGGGGGTGGGGGGGTGCGCGCGGCGCGCCCCCCCCCGACCCGAGACGGTACGGATCGGGCAGCTGCGCCTGGCCGCCGCCGGCGTCCTCGTGGGCGCCGTGGTCGCCCAGGTGGCCCTCGTCGCGGCATTGGTCACCGACAGCTTCGAGGTGTCCTACGTGGCCGAGACCGGCTCACGGGCCACGCCGCTGCTGTTCAAGATGACGGCGGCGTGGTCGGCGCTCGACGGCAGCGCCGTCCTGTGGGTGCTGGTGCTGGCGGGCTTCACCGCCGCGGTGGCCCGAGGGGTGCCCAGCACGGCCGACCGGCTGGGGACCGGAGCCCTCGGCGTGATGGCGCTCGTGGCCGTCTTCTTCTTCGGGCTGGTCACGACGGTGACCAACCCGTTCCAGGTGATGGCCGACCCCCCGCCGGACGGACCCGGGCCGAACCCGCTGCTGCAGAACCACATCATGGTGGCGTTCCACCCACCGCTGCTGTACCTGGGGTACGTCGGCTTCACCGTCCCGTTCGCCTTCGCGATCTCGGCGCTGCTGCTGCGGCAGGGCGGCGTGGAGTGGCTGCGGCGCACCCGGCGGGCCAACCTCGTCGCCTGGACCGGGCTGACCGGCGGCCTGGTCCTTGGTGCGTGGTGGTCCTACGAGGTCCTGGGCTGGGGCGGCTACTGGGCGTGGGACCCGGTGGAGAACGCGGCGCTGATCCCGTGGCTGGTCGCGACCGCGTTCATCCACTCCGCCGTCGTGCAGCTCAAGCGGGGCATGCTCCAGCTCTGGAACCTCATCCTGGTGGTCTCGACGTTCGCCCTCACGCTGCTCGGCACGTTCCTGACCCGGTCCTCGGTGATCGCCTCGGTCCACGCCTTCACCCAGTCGGCGGTCGGGCCGGTGCTGCTGGCCTTCTTCCTGCTCGTGACGGTGGCCTCCTTCGCCCTGGTCGCCTGGCGGGGCTCGGCGCTGGTGGGCGGCGGTCGCCCGGAGTCCCTGCTCAGCCGGGAGGGCGCCTTCCTCGTCAACAACGTGCTGCTGTCGCTGTACGCGTTCGTGGTGCTCCTCGGCACGCTCTACCCGGTGCTCGTCGAGGCGGTGACCGGTCAGCAGGTCTCCGTCGGCCGCCCCTTCTTCGACCGGATGGCGGTGCCGCTGTCCTTCGCCCTGCTGCTCGCCATGGGCGTGGGGCCCTTCCTGCCCTACCGCCGGGCGAGCGGCCGCGCGTTCTGGCGGCGGCTGGCATGGCCGGTGCTGCTGGGCAGCCTGTCCGCGGCCGGCCTTGTGCTGGCCGGCGTCACCGCCCCGACGGTGGTGGTCGTGGTCCTGCTGGCGGTAACCATCGCCGCGGCCAGCGCTCGCGAGCTGATCGTCACCGCGCCGCAGCGCTCACTGCAGGGGATATGGCGCCTGGCCCGGGGCCGACGGGGCTATTGGGGAGGCCAGCTGTCCCACATCGGCGTTGCCCTCGTTGCGGTTTCCATCGCGGCCTCCGGCGCGCTGGGCCAGCGGGACTCCGCCGACCTCGAGCTCGGCGACAGTGTCCGCTTCGCCGGCTACACAGTCACGTACGTGGACGACGTCGAGCGTGAGCTGCCGGACCGCACCCTGCGTGCCGCCCGCCTGGAGGTCAGCCGCGACGGCGAGGCACCGCGGACGATGGAGCCCGCCCTGACGACGTTCCGGAACCAGCCACAGGCTGTCGGGACGCCGGCGGTCTGGACCAGACCCACCGGCGACGTGTACGTCGCGCTCACGCGGCTGGAGCCCGGGTCGATCACGGTCAACCTGTCGACGCACCCGTTGATGTGGCTCCTGTGGGCGGCCGGTGCCCTCGTCATGGTGGGCGGCGTGTGGGCGCTGAGCGGACGGCGCCTGACGTCGCGGGCTGGTGACCGGCTCCCCGGGCCCACTCCGCCGTCCGAGAAGGTGCCCGCCGGTGCGTGAGGCGGCCCGGCGGACCGCCCTACCCGCCCTCCTGCTGGTGGCCCTCGGGATCGTGGCCTGGGGCCTGCTCGCCGGCCCGAACCCCGCAGAGGACAGAGCTTACGCGCTCGAGCAGCGCCTGCGCTGCCCGACTTGCCAGAGCGTCTCGATCGCCGACTCGCCATCTCAGACGGCTGCCGCGATGCGGCAGGAGGTCGAGCAACAGGTGGCCGCCGGCCGCAGCGACGAGGAGGTGTTCGACTACTTCCGCGCCCGTTACGGCGACTGGGTGGTGCTCGACCCACCGGCGCGCGGGGTGACGCTGCTCGTGTGGCTGCTGCCGGTCGGGGCGGCCGGGGTCGCCCTTGCCGTTCTCGCGACCCTGCCGCGGCGGCAGGTTCCGCCGCTGCCGGAGGAGGAGCGCGAGCGCGTCCGCCGCGAGGTCGCCGGGATGCGTCCGGTCACCCCCGACGACGAGGAGCCGTGATGATGGCCGCCCGCCAGTCGTCTCCCAGCCGTGCCCAGTTGGAACGGCAGCGGGACCAGGCCCTGCGTGACCTGCTCGAGCTGGAGCAGCAGGTCCGTACCGGCGACGTGCCACCGCGCCCGGCCGCCGAGCTGAGACGCCGCTACGAACGAGCGGCGGCGGAGGCCCTGGCGCTGCTGGACGGCAGCGAACCGGCCGAGGAGGCAGGTTCCAGCCGACAGCGCCGCGTCGTGACGTGGCGCGCCGTGGTCTACGGTGCGGGCGCGCTCGCCGCGGTCGTGGCACTTGCGGTCGTCCTCCCGCCTGCCCTGCAGGACCGGCCCGTGGGCGGCTTCGTCACCGGCAACGAGGTCTCGCAAGGCTCACCCGCGCCGGGCCCCTCCGCCCCCCCGACCGGGCGTGACCTGTCGAAGGTCACCGACGCGGAGATGGAGCGCGTGGTCGAGGCGAACCCCGACGTGGTGGGAATGCGCCTGGCGCTGGCCGAGCGCTACCGCGACCAGGGCGAGTTCGACAAGGCCGTCCCGCACTACCGCGAGGTGCTCGAGCGCCAGCCGGACAACGCAGAAGCCCTTGCGTCGCTGGGCTGGATCCTGCTGCAGCTGGACGACGCCGCGGAGGCAGCGCGCTTCGCCGACGAGGCACTCCAGCGCGATCCTGCCTTGCCCCTGGCCTGGTGGGTGCGGGCCAACGTCCGGCTCTACGGCCAGGACGACCCGAGCGGCGCCGTGGAGGCGCTGCGCCGGATGCAGGAGCTGCCGCTGGAGCCGGAGGTGCAGGGGCAGGTGGCGACGCTGCTGCAGGAGGCACGGGCCAGCGCGGCAGCCGGAGGCGGCGGTTGAGGGCGCGCCGGGCCGCCGGGATCCCGGCCGCACCCTCGTCCGGGGAGCAGCGCACACCGGAGCCGGACCAGGACGGCCACGTCCCGCCGCAGGGGGCCGTCTCTGCCCTGAGCACCGCAGGCACCCAGACCCGCCCGCGAGCACGGGCCCTGTGGTGGTTCGGCGCCCTGGTGCTCGTCGCGGTGGTGGGCCTGGGCGCCGTGCTGGGTGCCCGGCTCGGGACCGACCCCACGCTCGTGGACTCCCCCCTCATCGGAAAGCCGGCCCCCGACGTCCAGTGGCCCTACCTGGAGAAGGAGGGGGCCGTGCGCCTGGCGGACCTACGAGGCCAGGTGGTGGTCGTCAACTTCTGGGCCTCCTGGTGCGTCCCGTGCCGCCAGGAGCACCCGGAGCTCGTTGCCGCTGCCAACGCCTACGCGGACGCCGGCGTCACCTTCGTCGGGGTCAACTATCAGGACCAGAAGGCCACCGCGGTGGCCTTCCTGGACGAGCTGGGCCGGGGCGAGCGCTACCAGTACGTCGTGGACTCCGGCTCGAGGGGCGGGCTCGAATTCGGCGTCTACGGGGTTCCCGAGACGTTCGTGATCGACCGCGACGGGACGATTGTCGCCAAGATCACCGGCGCCTCGACCTTCCCCCTGCTTGCGAGCACTCTGGACCAGGTGCTGGCCGGCAAGTCCCCGGGCGAGATGGTCAACGGTCCGGTGCAGCGCGCGCCCGGCGGTTGACCGACGTGGAGCAGCGCACCTCGGGATGCGCTCAGATCGGCGGCCAGCCGAAGCGGGCGTAGTAGGCCAGGAACCGGCTCATCAGTTCGTTCCAGCTGCCCGTGGCCAGTGCCAGGCCCGTCGCCACCAGCAGTACCCCGCCGGCCACCTCGATCCGCCGGGAGTTGCGTGCCAGCCACTCCGGTCGCCGCTTGCCACGCGCGAGACCGGCAGCGAGGAGAAGGAAGGGGATACCGAGGCCCACGCTGTAGGCGGCCAGGAGCAGTCCACCCCGCCACAGCGTCGCAGTGCTCGCGGCCGTCGCGAGGATCGCGGTCAGGACCGGACCCACGCACGGCGTCCACCCAAAGGCGAACGCGGCTCCCAGCGGGAGCGCGCTGGCCGGACCGCGGCTGAACCTGGACGCATCCACCGCCAGCCGCCGCTGAAGCAGCGGCACCCGAACGACGCCCACCATGGTGAGGCCCACGAGGACAACGAAGGCCCCGCCGACGACGTTGATCACCGATCTGTTCTGCACCAGCAGCAGGCCTAGAGCCGAGGCGGTGACCCCCAACGCCACGAAGACGATGGTGAAGCCGAGCACGAACAGGACGGCGCCGGTCATCACCCGGCGGTTGCTGCGTACCAGGGTGGCGACGTCCCCTCCCGGCGCCGGCATCGGCTCGCGCAGCCCGGACACGTAGGAGACGTAGCCAGGCAGGAGCGGCAGACAGCACGGCGACGTGAACGACACGACACCGGCGACGAGCGCCAGTGACGTCAGGGCGTAGAGCTCCATCGTCACCTGCCTGGTAGAGGGCCACCGTGGGCATCCAGCATGTCGCGGAGGAGACCGATCTCTGCGCTCTGGGAGTCCACGATGGTCTGAGCGAGGCGCCGGACGTCGTCGTCGGCCGCTTGCGCTGCAGCGACCTCTGCCATGGCCACCCCAGCCTGGTGATGCGGGATCATCAGCTGGAGGAAGAGCCTGTCCGCCTCTTCGCCGGCTGCGGCGCGCAATCGGTCCAGTCCTTCGTTGCTGGCCATGCCCGGCATCGTCGACTGCCCTGTCGGCATCGATCCGTCCATGCTGGTCATCGCCGGGGAATCCTCCATCCACGCCATTGCAGGCCGGGACGACGCCCGCGGAAGGTTCCACCGGTCGAGCCAGGCGTACATCTGGCCGATCTGCTGCTGTTGGGTCAACAGGATGTCCAGGGCCAGAGTCGCGACCTCAGGGTCCTGAGTGCGCTCGCGGACCAGCACGGACATCTGCACGGCTTGAGCGTGGTGAGTTGACATGTCGCGGGCGAAGCCGGCCTCGACGGAGTCGTCTGCCGGGGGACTCGTCGGCGCGGCGGCGAGCCGCGACCCGGCGAGCATTCCGGCTGCCGTCGACACGCCGACGATCAGAACCACGGCGGCCCAGCGCCAGGTCCGCCGCATGGACTCGGGGCCGGCAGGTCGCATCACATGCCACCGCTTCCGCCGGTGCATGCCGCACCCGGTTCCGGAGTCTGCTCGCCTTGCAGATACCGGGTCAGGAAGCGTTCCAGGCGCGGGTCCGAGGCGTCGTCCGCTAGCAGCTGCACTCCCCAGGCGCTGGCGGCGACGGGAGTCGCCAGCCCGGGGTAGGGACTGAGCAGGGCGTAGTCTTCGCCGGCGACGAGGTCGTTGAGTCGCTGCACCTGCTCGGCGGAAAGGTCGGGACGGTAGGTGATCCAGACGGCACCGTGCTCCAGGGAGTGGACCGACTGCTCACTGCTCACGGGCTGGCTGTACACACCACAGTTCGTCCACACCGGAGCGTGTTGGCCCCCGACCGGGGGGTCCTGCTCGTACGCCACTGGTTCGGTGACGTGCTCGCGGGGCAGGTCCGGGAACTCGGCGACGCCCTCGATGGGCGCGTTCGCTTCTGCCTCCAGGCGAGCCTGACGGTCACGCTCGCGGACGATGACGAAGACGACGGTCGCCACCAGGCCGACGCACACCAGCACGGCGGCACCGACGACGAGGATGCTGCGCTGTCTCTCCCGCCGCTCTTGTGCTTGCCGCATCGCGGCAACCCGCGCCTGCCGCGCCTGTGCTTCCTTGCTGCGATTGCCCATGGTCCCTTCTTCCTTGCTGTCCGACCGAGTCAGGTGATGGGTAGGGGTTCAGGTCCCCGGCGTGCGCTTCTCCGTAGCACCCTGAGCCATGTCATGTCGATGTTCCGGGTACAGGCCGTGTTCCGGGCCACGAGGCCGGCAGCCTTGCCCTCGTGCCGTCCGCATCTGTCACCGGCGCTCCCGTGGAGCAGAGCGCCAAGAGAGGGGTCGTCCGAAGCAGTTCATGACGCCTGGTCCCCCGCGGCTCGCTCTTGCAGCCAGGCGTTGTAGGCGGCCAGCTCGGCGTCCCCGTCGCGGGCGGCTCGGCGGTCGTAGCGGCGCGCCTCCCGAGCGTCCTCGCGGTGCCAAGCCACAGCCATCGCCACCGCTAGGATGGCGACTGGATAGTCGCCCAGAGCCCAGAACAGCGCACCCCCGGTGTACTGATCCTCGGCGAGGGTGGGCCCCCACGGCCGGTCCAGGGCGGAGAACCACTCCTCGGCCAGCACCTCCGTCGAGCCCATCATCGAAATCCCGACGAACGCGTGGAACGCCATCGTGGCGATGAGAATCACCAGGCGTAAGGGATACGCTGGTCGCGTGGGCCCAGGATCGGGGCCACAGATCACCCATGCGAACAGGTAGCCGACCACGATGAAGTGCGCAGTCATCAGGACGTGCCCACTGTGGGTGCGCATGGACAGGTCGAGTGCCGGGGTGTAGTAGAACGCCAGCAGACTGCCGATAAAGAGCACCGGCGCGACGACCGGGTGACCGACCGCGCGGAGCAGTCTGGAGTGGACGGCGAGGAGAATCCACTCTCGAGGCCCGCGGCTTCCGTCCGTGCGGCGCCTCAGGGTCCGCAGCGCCAGAGTGACGGGCGCGCCCAGGACGAGCATGATGGGCACGAGGGTGCCGATCGTCATGTGCTGCACCATGTGCATGCTGAACAGGACTCGCCCGTAGACGGCCGGGCCAGCGCTGGTCGCCCAGACCAGCACCGCGCATCCGACTATCCAGGCGGTGGCCCGGCCGGTGGGCCAAGCGTCCCCGCGGCGGCGGAGTCGCAGGACTGCGGACAGGTACCAGGCGGCGGCCGCGACGGCGAGGGGCGTGAACAGCGGGTCGATCCGCCACTGCGAGAACCACTGCTCGAACCCCAGCGGCGGAGGCATCGGATAGCCCAGGAGCGACTCGGTCAGGGTGAGCGCTTCCTGCGGGAGACCCGGTCGGACCGGTGACGTGCGCCCCAGCGCGACGGCTAGGCCGACGGCCACAGCCATGACTACTACCTCGACCACTGCCAGTCGGGCGAACCAGCGGCCCCTACCCGCAGGATCGCCGAGGGCTGCGACCACTCTGCGGCGATGCAGCCAGCCGAGGCCACCGAGGAGGACCAGGGCGGCCGTCTTTGCCGCAAGAAGCGACCCGTAGCTCGTGCGCAGTCCCGACAGGCTGTCGACCCTGACGGCGGCGCCGATCACCCCGGAGATGCCCACCAGGGCGAAGCACCACGTCGCGAGCGTGGAGAACCGCCCTACCGCCACCGCGAAGTGCGCCGCCGAGAGGTGACGACGGAGCAGTGCCAGGCCGGTCAGGCCACCGACCCAGGTGCTGGCGGCGACCAGGTGTACGGCTTGGGTGTCGACAGCCGTCTCGTGGTTGCCGGCGCTGCCGGCGTGGCCTGACAACGCCAGCGGCAGCAACGAAGCGATCGCTGTCAAGGTCAGCAGCCCGGCCGAGGTCGTCCGCGTCGCCAGCCACGCCCCCGTCGCTGTGACGCCAACGAGGGCGACACTGACGGCGAGCCACCGACCCAGCTCGAAGTCCACGACGAAGCGCCACAGCGCCGACCCCGTGCCGGGGGCGCTCAACGGGAGTCCCGCGGCCTCGGAGTAGGTGAAGGCGATGACCGCCGCAGCCGCCCAAGCCCAGACCGTAGCTCCGATGGCCGCGAACCGCGCCGCAGTTCGGCGGGCACCGGCCAGCAGGTCGGGGTCGGATCCGGCGGCGGAGGGCAGCACAGTGGCGGACAGCACGAGAAGGCCGACCGTGACGGCCGCGGCAACGTCGCGCACCGCCCGGGCCGCCGGCAGACCCCAGGTCGTCACGGAACCCGCGTCCGGTAGTCCGGGAAGAGGCGCCGGTGTCCCCGTGGTGGCCGCCAGCGCAGCGATCGCCACAGCCGGCGTCCCCAGGATCAGGGCGAGCAGTCCGACCGGCGCCGCCCTTCCCACCACGTTCACTCCCCCCGTCTTCCGCGACGCCACAGCCACAGTCCGGCGACCAGAACCGCTGCGCCGGCAACCGCGGCGGTGGCCAGACCTGGCTTGTCGCTTTCCGGTGTCGTGGCATGCGGATCATCACGATCGGACGAGTGAGGCGGGGTCCGTGTCGGGACCGCGACCGCGGACCCGGCTTCGCCGGGCGTGACGGGCGGCGGCGAGTCAGGCCGCCCGACTGTGAACGGTACGTCGCCCGTGATGGGGTGTCCGTCGCCTGATACGACGCGGAAGGCGACGCGCCACTGCCCTGGCCGGCCATCGGGTAGTGCGGCGACCACGGTCGGGCCTTCCACGGAAGTAGCCAACTGGGAGGGCGGGCCTCCCGCCACAGACAGGGTCACCATGACGAATTCAGGGGCGATGTCGTCCGTGTACGTCAGGCTGATGGTCGAAGGCGGCTTGTCGAGCGATGCGCCAGCCTCCGGGTCCGAGCTGGTGAGCTCGGCATGCGCTAACGCGACACGGGGCCATGCAAGTGCCATCGCCAGACCGGCTCCGGCCACCCACAGCAACCGTCGCCGACCGGTGTGGGCGAAACTCCCGCACCGACGGCTCCCATGCGTTGGCGACGGCTTCACGGGTGCAGCGTGCTCTCGTGGTCCCGGTGCCGGGACGGCTCGACTTGAAAGGTGCAGTGCTCCACGTCGAAATGGTCAGACAGGCAGTCTGCCAGGCCGTCGAGCACCGGGGCGTGGTCCCCCTCGGCCAGTTCGTCCACGACCACGACGTGCGCCGAGAGGACCGGCATGCCGGAGGTGATGGTCCAGGCGTGCATGTCGTGGACGTCGATCACTCCTGGCATCTCCAGGATGTGCGCCCGCACCTCCTCCAGATCGACGTCCTTGGGTGTGGCCTCCAGGAGGATCGCTCCGGCCTCCCTGAGCAGGGCCCAGGCGCGGGGAAGGATCATCAAGGCAACCACGACGGAGGCGACAGGGTCCGCCGCCGTGAGCCCGGTCACCGCGATCACCACTGCGGCGATGATCACGGCCACGGACCCCAGCAGGTCGCCCAGCACCTCCAGGTAGGCACCCCTGAGGTTGAGCGACTGACGCTGGCCCCGGCGCAACAGCAGCAGCGACACCGTGTTCACGAGCAGACCCACGACGGCGACGCCGAGCATGAGCCCGGACGCGATCTCCGGCGGTTCGGTGAAACGTCGGTACGCCTCGATGAGGATGTAGATCGCGAGACCGAACAGCACTAGCGCGTTCACCGCAGCAGCCAAGATCTCAACTCGCTGCAGGCCGAAGGTCCGCCGGGTCGTCGGTGGGCGCTGCGCCAGGGTCACCGCGATCAGGGCCATGGCCATGCCTGCAGCATCCGTGGCCATGTGCCCGGCGTCGGCCAGCAGCGCCAACGATCCAGACAGCAGTCCGCCCACGACCTCCACCAGCATGACCGTCGACGTCAACGCCAGAGCGATGACGAGCCGGCCGCGGTGCGCGGCCGAAGCGGTGGCATGCGTGGGGGCGTGCGAGTGGCCTAGGCCCATCGGTCGTCCTTCCACGAAGTTTGCTTCGTCTGGGGTTTCGAGCCCCGCGCCAGGTCGGCCGGAGCCACTGCTGCGATGAGCGGCCGCGGCACGCCCCCTTCTGACTTACGGCCGCGTGACGCGTCGCGGCTGCCAGGCCAGGGCGTCACTGCTTGCCTCCGAGGTGACCCGGGCCGCCGGCGTTGACGAGCGTGGAGTCGGGCTGCGCCACGTTCTGCGCGCCGACCTCGGGGTGGCACAGGTCGAACGCCGGGGACTACGAGCGGATCCGGGGGATCGAGGTGAAGTTGTGTCGCGGCAGCGGGCAGCTCGTGGCCCACTCCAGCGAGCGGCCATGACCCCACGGGTGTCGACGGTGACCTGCGGCGCGTACCGCCAGGTCTTGTACACGTTCCAGAAGAACGGCAGCATCGAGGCGCCGAGCAGGAACGACCCGAGCGTGGACACCTGGTTCATGCCACGCTCACGTCGACCGCTTCCAGATCGTCTGCTCGACAGACGGTCGCGCTCTGCTGGAGCCATGCTGGACGCCTCTCTCCCACGATTCACTCGATCATTCGCTGACCGTGCCGCTAACCGGATCGCCCACCCTACGACAGGTTGTAGTACGCCAGTCTATGAGGCCGCCCCGCTGACTAGCATGTCCGCATGGCGCTTGGCCCTCTGGAACGAGAGATCATGTCTTGCCTGTGGGCCGCGCAGGGCCCCCTCACCGTCCGCGAGGTGCACGCGGAGCTCTCTGAGCATCGCCAGGTCGCCTACACGACGGTGATGACGGTCCTGCAGCGCCTGGCCCGTAAGGGGTTGGCTGCTCAGGCCCGGGGCGAGAAGGCGCACCGGTACAGTCCTACCGCCACGCGCGAGCAACTGGCGGCCGAAATGATGTTGCAGGCCCTGGGTGAGTTGAACGGCGAAACGGCTCGAGAAGGAGCACTGCTGCACTTCGCGTCCAGGATGAACGACGCAGACAGCTCCGTGATGCGGGCCGCTCTCTCCAGAACTCGAAGTCACGTTCGCAAGCCGCGGCGCCGTGGACGTGAGAACGAATGACGGCCGCGGTGGCTCTGCTGTTCTCCTGGCTCCTGGTCGGCCCGGTGCCAGCGGTGTTGGCGCGGGCGACCTGGCCGCAGACGGTTCCCAGAGCCGCCCTTGCTCTGTGGCATACCGTCGCTCTGGCCATCCTTGCCGGCCTGATGGTGATCGGCGTAGCGGCGATCGACGCGCTCCTCGTCCATCCTGCGGCACTGCCCTGGCCCTGGCTAGCGGGGGCCGGAGCACTGCTCTGCCTGATTGCGTTCGCGGCAGCGATCCACTTCTTCGCGACGGTGGTCGCCCTGACGGTGCGATCGCGGCGAGTTCGGCGTCGGCAACGCCATCTGGCCGCACTGCTCCATGAGCAGCCAGCCGGGCCGCCACTCAACCACGCCCGACCGGGGGTCGCACCCGTCCTGGTCGTCGGCGGCCAAGGTCGGTTCGTATACTGCATTCCAGGGCGCTCGCCGCGGATAGTGATGAGCACGGGAGCGCTGCGGACACTTACCAGCGAGCAACGCGTGGCTGTCGTCTCCCACGAATGGGCGCACCTACGAGGCCGCCACCACCTGATGGTTGGCTTCTTCGCCGCATTGCACCGAGCATTCCCGCTTCCTTCCACGCGAGCCGCCTTACGCGCTGTTCAGTTGCTCGTTGAGATGTTGGCCGACGATGCCGCCCGCCGAGTAGCCGGGAACCGGCCGCTAATGGACGCCCTCTACTCGCTCAGCCCGCTCCACCGCAGTCCGATGGACTTACCTGGCGAGCGTCATGAAGGGGATCCCGACGCGGCCACAACGCGCCGTCTCCGTCGGCTCATGCGCCTTGGGACCACCGTCGCGGAGGCCGGCGACACCAGGAATACTCGCCCCGCCTCTTGGCCGACGATACTTGTGGCAGCACACGCCTACATCCTGTCCATTGCCGTATTGGCAGTGCCCATCGCTCTCGGGACGGCGTCGTGGATTCAGCGCCACGCATAGTCCGGACTTCCGAAGATCGTGAGCACACGAGCGCCTGGATCTGCTTGTTGACCAGCGCAAACGCTGTGAGGGCGCGGGCGGTCGTGTTACTACAGGGCCCTCCTCATCATCCCGACGGGTCTTGGTCCAGGCGTCGGAGCCGTCGATCAGCTCGATCAGGTCCGCATCAGCCCGGTCCCGGACCAGCTCGTCGCGGTCGGCCTGTTCGGGGTCGTGGCAGATCACGAACCGCTCGGCGCGCACCCGTCGGCGGCCGGCCCGAGGGCTCCGCCGGGCTCGACGGTGACTTCCTTGCCCCGCAGGTTCCCGGCCACGGCGCGGTAGCGGCCGGGCCGGGCCAGCGCCGCGGCGGCCTCGGAGTTGGTGGCGCGCAGCTTCTTGGCGTGGATGTAGTGCCCGCCGCCGCGGGTCAGGTAGCCGCGGTTGGCGGCCGAGGCAAACCGCCGGTCGGCCACCCAGACCAGCCGGTGCAGGTTCCAGTCTGATGATCGCGATGTCCGCGGTGTTGCCGGGGAAGGTCCAGCAGCGGATCGGCACCCCCTTGTGGGTCGCCGCCATCCCGATCACCACTTGCGGCAGCTCATCCCGATGGTCCTTGGAGTGGCCGAACGCGAACGTCAGCGCCGCCAACGCGATCAGGACGCCGCAGTTCTGGCTCCTGTGGACCGTGCTGTTCTGCAACGTCACCGCGGGGATCGGCATCCTGGCCCAGGCGTCCCCGATGGTCCAGGACTTCTTCGGCTCGGTGGGGCCCGCGGAGGCCGCCGGCTACGTGGGCCTGCTCAGCCTGGCCAACATGCTCGGTCGCATCGTCTGGTCCTCGACCTCCGACGTCATCGGCCGCAAGCCGACCTACATGGTCTACCTCGGCGCGGGCGCCCTGCTGTACCTCCTCGTCGCGGTCGTCGGCACTGCGTCGGTCGGCGTGTTCGTGCTGCTCACCGCGGTCATCCTCAGTTTCTACGGCGGGGGGTTCGCGACGGTGCCGGCCTACCTCAAGGACCTGTTCGGCGGGTACGAGGTCGGCGCCATCCACGGGCGGTTGCTGACGGCGTGGTCCGCCGCCGGAGTCGCCGGACCACTGCTGGTCGGCGCGACCCTGGACTTCCAGACCGGCCGCGGCGCCGAGGGTGCCGATCTCTACCGGCTCTCCTTGCTGATCACGGTGGGCGTGCTCGTCGTCGGCTTCCTGGCGAACCTGCTCGTTCGACCGGTCAGCAGCCGCTTCCACGAGCCGGACCGGACACCCGTCACCGTGGCGAGGGAGACCAGCAATGCGCGCCGATGACGACAAGCCCGTCCTGATCGAGGAGCGTGCCTCCGCGTCGGAGCGGACGGCGGCGACCGTGCTGTGGGTCGTGGTGGCCGGCGCGCTCGCGTACGGCGTCAGCGAGACGATCTCCAAGGTGGCCGCTCTGTTCGGCTGACGCTGCCCTCGTCGAGCGCTGTCTCGGATCCACGCTAGACACCCCGAGACACCGGAAGCGCCGTCCGGCTCTCGCCGCTTCTGCGTGTCTCTCGGGCTGACGCTAGACCCGGCGATACGGTCCGATCGTGGACCCGGTACGCAACCCGTACGCGCCCGGCGCGGGCCAGCGCCCGCCGGAGCTGGCCGGCCGCGACCGCGAGCTCGAGGCGTTCGAGGTCGTGCTCGAGCGGGTGGCGCGGGGCCGGCCGGAGCGCTCCCTGGTGCTCACCGGGCTGCGGGGAGTCGGCAAGACCGTGCTGCTCAACGCGCTGCGCTCGGCGGCGGTCCGCCGCGGGTGGGGCACCGGCAAGCTCGAGGCCCGGCCGGACACGCCGCTGCGCCGTCCGCTGGCCGCTGCGCTGCACCTGGCCGTCCGCGAGCTGTCCGGCCGCAACCGCGAGGAGGCCGACGAGGTGCTCGGCGTCGTCAAGGCGTTCGCGCTGCGCGCGAGCGACGCCGGCAGCAAGCTGCGCGAGCGCTGGCAGCCGGGCATCGACGTCCCCGCCGCCACCGGGCGCGCCGACTCCGGGGACATCGAGATCGACCTCGTCGAGCTGCTCACCGACGTCGCCGGCCTGGCCGCCGCGGCCGGCAAGGGGGTCGCCGTCTGCGTCGACGAGATGCAGGACCTCATGCCGGACGACGTCTCCGCCCTGTGCGCCGCGGCGCACGAGCTGAGCCAGCAGGGCCTTCCGCTCATCGTCGTCGGCGCCGGCCTGCCGCACCTGCCGGCGGTGCTGTCGGCGTCCAAGTCATACAGCGAGCGGCTGTTCCGGTACCTGCGCATCGACCGCCTCGACCGCGACCAGGCCGACCGGGCCCTACGGACCCCGGCCAAGGACGAGGACGCCGACTTCACCGACGAGGCGCTCGCGGCCCTGTACGCGGCGACCGACGGCTACCCGTACTTCGTGCAGGCCTACGGGAAGGCGGTGTGGGACGTCGCGCCGCGCTCGCCGATCGGCGCGGACGACGTCGCGGTCGCCGCGCCGCAGGCCGAGGCCGAGCTGGCGGTCGGGTTCTTCGGATCGCGCTACGAGCGGGCGACGCCCGCCGAGCGGGAGTACATGCGGGCGATGGCCGACCTCGGGCTGGAGAACGGGGACGCCGCGGTGGCGACGTCCGCGGTGGCGCAAACGCTGGGGCGCAAGCCGCAGTCGCTGTCCCCGGCCCGGGACGCGCTGATGAAGAAGGGGCTCGTCTACAGCGGCGAGCGGGGACAGATCGCGTTCACCGTGCCGCACTTCGGGCGGTACCTGCGGGCGCACGGACCCGACTGAGCACTCGCCCGGATTCCTTGATCACGGCGAGGTGCATGATCACCGGGGAGGGGGGGACTCGAGGGCGAGCAGGCGCTCCTTGGCGGCGAGCCCGCCCGCGTAGCCGGTGAGCGCGCCGGAGGCCGCGACCACCCGGTGGCACGGCAGGACGACGCACAGCGGGTTGGCGCCGAGCGCCGCGCCCACCGCGCGGGACGCCTTGGGCCGGCCGAGCGCCGCGGCCAGCGCGCCGTACGTCGTCCGGGCGCCGTACGGCACCGTCGCCGCCAGACGGGTCAGCACCTCGCCCTGGAACTCCCCGGCGAGCGCGAGGTCCAGCGGCAGGTCGAAGGCGCGGCGGCGTCCGGCCAGGAACTCCTCGAGCTCGCGCCGCAGCGCATCGGTGCGTCCGGGCTGCCGCAGCACCCGCGGCGACACCCGCGCCGCGAGCCGCGCCAGCACGACGTCCTCCTCCGCCGTGCCGGGCGCGAACGCCGAGGCGACGACGGCACCGTCGGCGCGCACGGCCAGCAGCATCCGCCCGATCGGGGTGTCCTCGAGCATGTAGGCGACGTCGCCGTCCGGCAGCCGCGGGGGGCGGACGGTGGGCGCGAAGGCGGACAGGCGGTCCTCCAGGGTCACGGCTGGCTCCTCAGGGCAGCGAGGGCGTCGGAGACGAGGCGGCGGGTGGCCGCCGGGGTGGTGCCGAGCGCGCGGGCGACGGCGGCGTGGTCGAGGTCGGCGACGTAGCGCAGCGCGATCGCGACGCGCTGCCGCTCGGGCAGGGCGCGCACCTGCTCCCACAGCTCGCCGTCCGGGAGGGCCGCGTCCGCGGAGGGGGCGGCCCCTGCGGCGTCCTCGCGCAGGTGCCCGACCGGAACGGCCCGGCGCGCCCGGCCCCGGTGGACGTCGGTCGCGCACCGGGCGGTGACGGTGAGCAGCCAGCCGCGCAGGTTCCGGGCGTCCCGCAGGCCGGGGTAGGCGGCGAGGGCCTGCGTCCACGCCTGCTGGGCGACGTCGTCCCCGTCGACCGGTCCGGCCAGGGCGTGCGCGAGCCGGGCGACGTCGCGCCAGTGGGCGTCGACCAGGTGCTGGAACGGCGGCAGGCTCACGAGAACAGAACGCTACGGCGCCGCCCGGTGTGAGGGGTTCGGCTGCCACCCGCCGGCGCGGATGGCAGGATCACCCCACGTGACCGCCGGAGCCCGTCGGGGCCCGCAGGTGGTGGCGCACCGCGGCGCCAGCCACGAGCACCCCGAGCACACCCTCGGGGCGTACTGCCGGGCCATCGAGGCCGGCGCGGACGCCCTGGAGTGCGACGTCCGGCTGACCGCGGACGGGCACCTCGTCTGCGTGCACGACCGCACCGTCGACCGGACGTCGTCCGGCCGGGGCAAGGTCTCCACGCTCGAGCTGGCCCATCTCGAGGGGCTGGACTGGGCGTCGTGGAAGGCCGGGCGCGACCTGGAGTCGATGACCGAGATCCCGGACCGGGACCGCGGCCGGCTGCTCACCCTCCGCCGGCTGCTCAGCGTCGTCGCGGACACCGACCGCTGGGTCCAGGTGGCGATCGAGACCAAGCACCCGACGCGCTACGCGGGCCTGGTCGAGCAGGAGCTGTTCGACGTCCTGGACTACTTCGGCTGGGCGCGGCCGCGGCCCGGTGAGCCGTCGCGGGTGCGGATGATGAGCTTCTCCACCCTCGCGCTGCAGCGGATGCGCGCCCAGTCGCCGACCCTGCCGCTGGTCTACCTCGTCGACCGGGTGCCACTCCGGCTGCGGGACGGCCGGCTGCCGCGCGGAGTATCGACCGCCGGCGTCGACGTCGGGATCCTGCGCCGCTACCCCCGGTACGTCGACGCCCTGCACCAGCGCGGCCACGCCGTGCACGTGTGGACCGTCGACGAGCCGGACGACGTCCAGCGCTGTCTCGACGCCGGGGTCGAGGCGATCATCACCAACCGGCCGGACGCCGTCCTGGCCCAGCTCGACCGCGTGGGCTGAGGCTCTTCGCCGGGCCCGAGGGTTTCGGTCTCCCGCGCGCTGGGTAGCCATACCGGCGACAGACTGCAACCGACCCACGGGGGAAACGTGGCTACCGCGGTACAGCTCGCCGGTGACCCCGCCCGCATCGTCGAGACGCCGACCCGCGGAGACGCCCGCGCGGTGCGCCTCCTGCACGGGGCCGACGCCGTTCCCGATGCGCGCCGTGCCTTCCGGTCCGACGTGGCCGACCAGCTGCCCGACGACGAGACCGTCAGCGAAGCCTGCCTCGTCGTCTCCGAGCTGCTCGGCAACGCCGTGACCCACGCCCGCGCGCTGCCCGACGGGCGGGTGCTCATGCGCTGGCAGGTGCGCGGCCCGGTCGTGGACGTCGAGGTCACCGACGGCGGTGGCGCCGGCGAGGTCCGCCCCGCCCGGGCGTCGGTCATGTCGGTGCACGGCCGGGGCCTGCGGATCGTGCGCAGCCTGGCCCACGAGTGGGGTGTGCACGAGGGCGACAACGGCCACCGCACCGTCTGGGCGTCACTCGGCGGGCCGTCGCGGCGCCGCCGCGTCACCTGATCGCCGGAACCGCCAGCCACCGCCCCAGCGACGAGCCGTCGGTACGCTCCGCGGCCATGGCCACCAAGCAGCGCCGTCCCGCCGCCCGTGACGCCGACGTCCCCGTCGTCGGCCCGCGCGAACCGTGCCCGTGCGGCTCGGGCCGGCGCTACAAGCTGTGCCACGGCCGGCGTGCGGCGTCCGCCGACGTGGCCCTGGTCGCCCGGCCCTTCGAGGGGCTGCCGG
>JBMOMI010000761.1:0-1010 GCA_049325235.1 Actinomycetota bacterium
GACGTCGCTCAGCGGCACGAGGGCCGCACCACCCCGGGGTGGGGTGCTCCTCTCGCCGCCGGAGGATGAACCGGACGAGCAGGCCGACAGGGCGGCGAGCCCGGCGGCGCCACCGAGGACGACGACACGACGGCTGGGCGCGGAGGGCCTCATGCCGGACCAACGGGCAGCCCGCTCGGATGGTTCAGCCGCTCGTTGTCGTGGCACCCGAGCACGGAGCAGCAGCTGCAGGCAGCCGTCCCGGTGACGTGGCTGCCGTTCACCGGAGACCCGGACGACGAGTGGGCCGTGGAGCAGGACGGGCACGAGCGCTCGGAGCTCCTGCGGCGCGCCGCCACGCGGCTGGGGGGTTCGCCGGAGCCTGCGGTACGACCGGCGCGAGCACGTGTTCGTCACCGTGAGCGTCCGGCGCGGCCGTGTCGTGACGGGCATGCAGGAGGCGACGCTCAGTCGGGCATGGTGGCCGGGAGGCCGGTGTGCCGTCGTTCTGGGTCGTCGATCCGGACCTCCCCCGAATGACGGCGTGGGACCTGGCTGGGACCGAGTACGAGCTGGTCGCCGAGGTCTCCGGCTACAGGACGTTCCGCGCCCGCCGGCCGTTTCCGGTCGACGTCGTACCGGCACGGCTGCTCGCCGACTGAAAGCGCGCAGGCCCAGGAGGAACCCTGCAGCGGCCGAGTGCGTCGACAGCGGCGTGTGGTCGCGCTTGTCCCGGACCGTCTCGCTCCCGGCCGTGGCCGCCGTCGGGCTGACAGCCTGACGGTCGCGCTGGACGCGTCCTGGCCGGAGCGACATGACCTGATGCTCTTCGTGACCTGCAGCCCCGTGTCCTGCCAGCGCGAACAGGGTCAGCGGTTCGGTCCAGTGTGGAACGGGCGTGCATCGCTGACTGCCCCCGAGAGCGTCGCGGTCACCGTGATCTCTCGCAGCACCGGCGAGGTCGTCCACCGCAGCGACGAGCGTCCGATCTGGGAGTCAGCACGAGAGCGGGACGCCAGTGACACGACGTG
>JBMOMI010000761.1:1020-1779 GCA_049325235.1 Actinomycetota bacterium
GAGGGCCTTGACGCTCTCGGGGGGAGGCGAACGATGGCGAGGCCGACACCCGTTCAGGTCGAGCCGGGAGTCCACCGGATCAAGCTCGGCGCAGGAGCGCTCGCGTCGAACGTCTACCTGGTGGCCTCCGGACCGGTATGGAGCCTCGTCGACGCCGGGTGGGCCCGCAGCGCCGGCGCGATCCGGGCAGCTGCCGAGGAGGTGTTCGGCATCGGCAGCCGGCCGGCGTCGATCCTGCTGACGCACATCCATCCCGACCACCCCGGGGCAGCCGGCGAGCTCGCCCGGGCCTGGGGCGTCCCGGTGTACGTGCACCCCGACGAGCTGCCGATGGCCCCGGGGAAGTACCTGCCGCAGTACTCGGTGCCGCTGGACCGCTGGGTCGTTGTCCCGTTCATGCGCCTGCTGCCGGCCCGCACCCGCGAGCGCATCGAGGCGGCGGGGAGCATCACGGACGTCGTCCGGGCCCTGGAGCCGCAAGGGTGCGTTCCCGGGCTGCCGGACTGGGCGTGGGTGCACACGCCCGGCCACACTCCGGGCCACGTCGCTTACCTGCGGCGGGACGACCGGGTGCTGATCTCCGGGGACGCCGCCGTGACCGTCGACCTGAACTCCGCCGGCGGGCTGCTCCTCGGCAGACCCGCGATCGCCGGCCCGCCGAGGTACACGACCTGGGACTGGGCCGAAGCGGGACGCTCCGTGCGGGCCTTGGCGGACCTGGAACCTCTGGTCCTCGCGCCGGGCCACGGGCGGCCGTTT
>JBMOMI010000762.1:0-1775 GCA_049325235.1 Actinomycetota bacterium
AGCGCTCGGCGCCCGGGCGGTCGTGGAGGTCGGCACCGGGGCGGGGGTGTCCGGGGTCTACCTGCTGCGCGGGATGCCCGACGACGGAGTCCTCACCACGATCGACGTGGAACCGGAGCACCAGCGGGCAGCGCGGGAGACGTTCGCGGAGGCCGGCATCCGCCCGAACCGGACCCGGCTGATCACCGGCCGCGCCCTCGACGTGCTGCCGCGACTCACCGACGGCGCGTACGACCTGGTGCTCCTGGACGCCGACAAGCGGGACTTCGACGCGTACGTCGAGCAGGCGCTGCGCCTGCTGCGTCCCGGCGGCGTGCTCGCTGTGGACAACGCGCTGTGGCACGACAAGGTGGCCGACCCCGCGCAGCGGGACGAGACGACCACGGCGATCCGCGAGATGGGCAAGCGGATCCGCGAGAACGAGCGGCTCGTGCCCGCGATGCTGCCGTGCGGTGACGGGCTGCTCGTCGCCGTCGTGCGCCCCTGACGAGGAACGGCTAGCGCAGGTCCTCGAGCCAGCGCAGCAGCAGCCGGGCGCCGTACCCGCTGGCTCCCTTGGTGACCTCGTGCTCGTCCTTCTCGGCACGCCCGGGCCCGGCGATGTCCAGGTGCACCCAGCGGCGGTCGCCGACGAACTCGCGCAGGAACAGCGCGGCGGTGATCGACCCGCCGCCGACCTTGGAGTCCGAAGGGACGTGCCGGACGTCGGCCACGTCCGAGTCCAGGGCCGGCCGGTACTCCTCGACCAGCGGCATCCGCCACACCTGCTCGCCGGTCTGCTCGGCGGCCGCCTCGAGCCCGGCGGCCAGGGCGTCGTCCGCGGTGTAGAGGGCGGCGTGGCGGCGGCCGAGTCCCAGGGACGCCGCCCCGGTGAGCGTGGCGACGTCCACGAGGACGTCGGGGTCGAGCTCGGCGTCCGCCCAGGCGAGGGCGTCGGCGAGCACCATGCGCCCCTCGGCGTCGGTGTTGGCGACCTCGACGGTCGTGCCGCCCCAGACCCGGACGACGTCGCCGGGGCGGTAGGAGGAGCCGGACACGGCGTTCTCGGCCAGCGGCAGCAGCGCGGTGACCCGTTGCGGCAGACCGCGGCGGGCGGCGGCGAGCACGGCGGCGAGCACCACCGCGGCACCGGCCATGTCGGTCTTCATCGGCACCATCGCCTCGCGGGGCTTGATCGACAGGCCTCCGGTGTCGTACGTGATGCCCTTGCCGACGAGGACGACGTGCCGGCCGCGCCGGCGCCGGGTCGGCGTCCAGGACACCCGCACCAGCCGGGGCGGGGACGCCGAGCCGCCGCCGACGGCGAGGATCCCGCCGAACCCCTCGGCCGCCAGGCGCCGCTCGTCGAGCACCTCGACGCGCAGGCCCTCCACGCCGCGGGCCGCCGCGAGCGCCTGCTCGGCCACCCACTGCGGGTTCTTCGTCGACGACGGCGTGTTCGCCAGGTCGCGCACGAGCCAGGTCGCCTCCGCGGCGACCGTCGCCGCCTCGACCGCGGCGTCGGTCGCGCGGCCGCGCTGGCCGAGCAGGAGGAGCTCACCGACCGGGGGCTTGGGCCCCTCCTCGACGCCGGTGCGAGGCGGGGAGTACGCCCCGAGCAGGAAGCCCTCGGTGAACGCGGCCACGGCCGCGGGGTCCTGGCCGGAGACGGCACCGGTCGCCAGGCGGTCCCGGCCACGGGTGGCCCGGGCCAGGGCCGCGCCGGCCCGGCGCAGGTCGCCCGGGGTGCCCTTCCCGGTACCGACGAGGAGCAGCCGGCCGGGCAGCCCGTCGGC
>JBMOMI010000763.1:0-1771 GCA_049325235.1 Actinomycetota bacterium
CGTCCGCTCCGGCGGCTACTATCTGGCGTCGGAGAGGAGCGGGTGCGCGTGACCGAGATCGTGACGACTGGGCCGCTGCTGCTGGCCGCGCTGCTGGCCCTGCTGGCCGGTCTGGTGTCCTTCTTCTCGCCGTGCTGCCTTCCCCTCCTGCCGGGCTACCTCTCCTACGCGGCGGGGCTCGTCGACGGCGGCCGGGTCCCGCACGGGCAACGAGGCGGCGTCCTGGTGGCGGCTCCCCCGCGCAGCCAGCGCATCCGGGTCTTGGCCGGCACCCTGCTCTTCGTCCTCGGCTTCGCCGCCGTCTTCACGGCCTACGGCGCCGTGCTCGGGGGCGTGGGCCGCTTCCTGGTCAGCTACCAGGACCTCGTGATCCGCGCCGCCGGCGTCGTCCTCGTGGTGATGGGCGTGATCATGCTCGGTGGGCTGAGCGGGACCTCCCGGGCACTGCAACGGCTGACCGTGCACTGGCGGCCCAGGGCGGGCCTGGCCGGTGCCCCACTGCTCGGGGCCGTCTTCGGGCTCGGCTGGTCCCCGTGCATCGGGCCGACGCTGGCCGCCGTCCTGTCGCTGACCGTGACGACCGGAGGAGCCGGCCGGGGGGCGCTGCTCAGCTTCGTGTACGCCCTGGGCATCGGCGTCCCGTTCCTCGTCGCCGCCCTGTCGATGGACGCCGCCACCCGGTGGTACGCACCACTGCGCCGCCACTCGCACCGGCTGGTGCAAGGCGGCGGCCTCGTCCTGCTCGTCATCGGGCTCCTCCAGGTCAGCGGCGTGTGGGGGCGGCTCATGGCGCTGGTCCAGTCGTGGACGGCCGGCTTCGTGGCGCCGGTCTAGCAGCGACCATGGCTACCGGCCGCCTGGGTGACACGCTGACCCCGCTCGTGCACGCCGGCCGGTTGAGCGAGGTCGCGACCGTGCTCTGGTCCTCCGGGTTCGGTTGGCTGGTCGACGCCCTGGGCCTGGGCGCCTGCGTCTCGCTGCGGTGCCGCCTTGCCTGCTCGACCGGCCTGCGCAGCTGCCCGCACCACGTCGACATGGACCAGCCGCTGCCGCAGCGGCTGGTGGAGGTGCTGGGGCGGCTCGGTCCCACCTACGTCAAGGTCGGGCAGCTGCTCGCCACCCGCACCGACTACCTGCCGGCCGCCTACGCCGACGCACTGCGCTCGTTGCAGGACGACGTCCCGCCGTTCCCGACTGCTCGGGCACGCGAGGTCGTCGCCGCCGCCCTCGGGCGGCCGGTCGAGGACGTCTTCGTCGAGTTCGACGCCGCCCCGGTCGCCGCGGCGTCGCTGTCCCAGGTCCACCGAGCGACGCTGCGGGGCGGCACCGACGTGGCCGTCAAGGTGCAGCGTCCGGGCATCCAGGACCGGGTCGAGGCGGACCTCGCCCTGCTGGGCTGGCTCGCTCGCCGGCTGGAGCGGCGCCGCGGCGCCACGCTGGCGTTCCGACCGACGGCCGCCGTGCGCGAGCTGGCCGAGTACACCCGCCGTGAGCTGGACTTCCGCAACGAGGCCCGGGTCGCCATGGCGGTGGCCCGGGCCCTCGCCGACGACGACGGCGTCGTGGTGCCGCGGGTGCACTGGGACCTCACCACCGCCACCGTGCTCACGACGGACCTGGCCCGGGGACGCCGGCTCGCGCCGCGGGCCGAGCTGGAGGCCGCGGGCCTGGACGCCGACCGCCTGCTCCAGGTCGGGGCCCGGGCGATGCTCCGCCAGATCTTCGACGTCGGCCTCTTCCATGCGGACCCGCACCCCGGCAACCTCCTGCT
>JBMOMI010000764.1:0-1771 GCA_049325235.1 Actinomycetota bacterium
TCGCCGCCGCGGCCGGGACGTCGGTGGCGCCCCGGCGGGCGATGCCGACGAGGTAGAAGGCGGCGACCCCCACCAGCAGCCCGGCCTCGAGCGCGACTGCAGCCACCAGGGCGGCGACCAGCGCCGGGCGGGCTGGGCGCGTCGGGGTCGAGGGCGGTTCCGGCGAGGACGGCACGGCGCCCAGGCTGCCAGGCGCCGGCGGAACAGCGGAGCGCGACCCTTCGTTACCCCAGAGCAGGCGCACCGAACGAGGCACCGGCGCGGCGGGTGAATTCCCGTCTGGCGGAGCCCCCGAGGAGGTCCTAGAGTCGCACCGTCACGCTGACTTCTCGGGCCAGCCTGTGATCAACGACTCAGATCCGTCTGGGTCAAACAACGGCAATGCCCCTTGTGCCCTGAGCCCGCGCTTGCGACGCTAGGCGGCAACCAGGGGCGCGCCTGTTTGGGCGCGCCTTTTGTGGGCAAGCACTCGTGAAGTGATTCACAAGCCGAGAAGGAGATTGAGGACCGATGGACTGGCGCCACCGCGCTGCCTGCCTCGACGAGGACCCGGAGCTGTTCTTCCCGATCGGGAACACCGGCCCGGCGCTCCTGCAGATCGAGGAGGCCAAGGCGGTCTGCCGTCGCTGCGAGGTCGTCGAGACGTGCCTGAAGTGGGCCCTGGAGAACGGCCAGGACGCCGGGGTCTGGGGCGGGATGTCTGAGGACGAGCGTCGCGCGCTCAAGCGCCGCAACGCTCGCGCGCGCCGCGCCGGCTGATCGCGTCACGCCGCACGCACACACCAACCGAACGGGGTGCTCCGGGAGACCGGGGCACCCCGTTCGCCGTCCCGCAGCCCGGCGCCGGGCCCGACGGCACTCACCGGGCCGCCGAGCCGTCCCGCAGCCGCACGTGCAGCACCACCTCGGTCCCCCCGCCGGGCCGGCGACGCCAGTCGATCCGGCCGCGCAGCTCCCCGTGGACCAGCGCCTGCACGATCTGCGTCCCCAGCCCGCCACCGGACGGCGAGAACCCCTCGGGAAGCCCGGCTCCGTCGTCCGCGACCGTGACCTGGAGGTCCTGCCCGCGGCGCTGCGCCCGGACGTCGACAGTCCCCTGGCCGCCGGCCAGCCCGTGCTCGACCGCGTTGGTCACCAGCTCGGTGAGCACGAGCGCCAGCGGGGTGGCGTCCTCGGCGCGGACGGTGCCGAACCGGCCGCTGCGCACGGTCCGCACGCGCGCTCCGGTGGCGGCGACGTCCCCGGCGAGGAGCAGCCCACGGTCGACGACCTCGTCGAAGTCCACCGTCTCGTCGAAACCCCGGGACAGCGTGTCGTGCACCAGCGCGATCGTGCTGACCCGGCGCATCGCCTCCTCCAGCGCGGCGCGGGCCTCCTCGCCAGGGATCCGCCGGGCCTGCAACCGCAGCAGCGCCGCCACCGTCTGCAGGTTGTTCTTCACCCGGTGGTGGATCTCGCGGATCGTCGCGTCCTTGGTGAGCAGCTCCCGTTCGCGGCGGCGCAGCTCGGTGACGTCCCGGCACAGCACGATGGCGCCCACGCGGCGTCCCCCCTCGGCCAGCTGGCCCCCCTCGGTGAGCGGGACGGCGCGCAGGGACAGGGCCACGCCGCGCCCCTCGACCTCGGTGCGCCAGGGGGCCCGCCCGGTCAGCACCAGCGGCAGCGCCTCGTCGACGGGGTCGGGCGCCTCGATGAGCTCGGCGACCACCTCCGCCAGCGAGCGCCGGGTGAGGTCGCCGACGAACCCGAGCCGGTGCAGGTCCGACACCGC
>JBMOMI010000765.1:0-1757 GCA_049325235.1 Actinomycetota bacterium
GGTGAGCTCCTCGCCGTCCACGACGACACGGCCGGCCGTCGGCCGCTCCAGCAGGTTCACGCAGCGGGCCAGGGTGCTCTTGCCGGAGCCGCTGGGCCCCACCACGCCCATCACCTGCCCGGCCGGGACGTCGAGGGAGACGTCGTCCAGGGCGGTGACGGCGGTGGCGTGCCGCCGGCGGGGCGGGAACGTCTTCGTCAGGGACCGGATCTCGATCATGCAGGTGCCTTCGCGGGGGAGGGGGACGGCCGCGCGCGACGACGCGCCGGCGCGGTCGGCGCGCCGCCGCAGGAGCGGGCGGTCAGGTGAGGTCAGGGAGCGGGGGCGGGCGTCACCGACAGCCCGGACGCCACGGCAGGTGCGCCATCAGCGCAGGGACGTCGGACGCGGTCACCGGGCCGGGGACCCCGCGACGCGGCAGGGTGTGCACGTGCTCCTCCATCGATCCTGGCGTTAGCACCCGCACCCGTACCGGGGGGTTGCTGCGACGTCGTAGAGCCAGGTCTCTCAGCCGCTCTTGATGCGATTCGCGGCATAGCGTAGGCACGCCGGTCACCATGATCACGACTGGAGTGCTCCAGGTCACGTGCCCCGCCCCCGCGCCCGGGCCAGGCGGAGCGAGACCTACGCTGTGTGCACGTGACCGGCTCCCCGACGATCGGCGTCCTCGCCCTGCAGGGCGACGTGCGCGAGCACCTGCACGTGCTCACCGAGCTCGGGACCACGGCCGTTCCCGTGCGCCGTCCCCGCGAGCTGGAAGCCGTGGAGGCCCTCGTGCTGCCCGGCGGGGAGTCCACGACGATCGACAAGCTGGCCCGCGCCTTCGACCTGGCCGAGCCGGTCCGCCGCCGCATCGCCGAGGGCATGCCGGTGTACGGCTCCTGCGCCGGGATGATCCTGCTCGCCGACCGGCTCGCCGACGGGATCAGCGGGCAGCAGACGTTCGGCGGGATCGACGTCCTCGTGCGGCGCAACGCGTTCGGGCGGCAGGTCGAGTCGTTCGAGGAGGACCTGACCTTCGCGCACGTGGACGGCGGACCGGTCCGGGCGGTGTTCATCCGCGCACCGTGGGTGGAGGAGACCGGACCGGACGTCGAGGTGCTGGCGACCGTGGAGGCCGGTCCGGCCAAGGGCAGGGTCGTCGCCGTCCGGCAGGGCAACGCACTCGCCACGTCGTTCCACCCCGAGGTGACCGGCGACGTGCGGGTGCACGCCCTCTTCGTCGACATGGTGCGCGCCGCCGGCTGACCCAGCTCGCCCGGTGGGTGGCCGCGGGTGCGGCGTTAGGATCGACCGCCGTTCGACGACCCGAGGGAGACGTGGATGTCCGGCCACTCCAAGTGGGCCACCACCAAGCACAAGAAGGCGGTCATCGACGCCAAGCGCGGCAAGATGTTCGCCAAGCTGATCAAGAACATCGAGGTGGCGGCACGGACCGGCGGCGGCGACCCGGCGGGCAACCCGACCCTGTACGACGCCATCCAGAAGGCGAAGAAGTCGTCGGTCCCGAACGACAACATCGAGCGTGCCGTCAAGCGCGGCTCCGGGGCCGAGACCGGCGGTGCGGACTACCAGACGATCATGTACGAGGGGTACGGCCCGGGCGGTGTCGCCGTCCTGGTCGAGTGCCTGACCGACAACCGCAACCGCGCGGCGTCCGAGGTGCGCGTGGCCTTCACCCGCAACGGCGGCACGATGGCCGACCCCGGCAGCGTGTCGTACCTGTTCACGCGCAAGGGCGTCGTGCTGGTGCCGTC
>JBMOMI010000766.1:0-1753 GCA_049325235.1 Actinomycetota bacterium
ACGCAGCCGCGGTTGCGTAGCCCTGCTCCGGCATGCCCGTCGCAGGCGTCCACCGCCTGCGGGGTGGCCGCGGCGCCGCGGTACCGGTCGGCGAACGGCGACTACGCAAGGCAGTCACGTGTCGCCTTCGGTGAGAGCCGGCACGGGGACTCGAACCCCGAACCGCCCGATTACAAGTCGGGTGCGCTACCAGTTGCGCCATGCCGGCCGGCGTCTCCCGCACTACAGCGGGCGATCACCAGTGCGCCAGCGTAGCGGGACTGCATGGGTGATCACGCGGGCCCGACCGCCGCGACGATCGCCCTCCCGAGCTCGGCGGGCTTCGTGAACTACCGGCCGGTGGCCAGTCGGCAGGTCGGCCTACGAGACGTCGCGGATCCGCCGAGCTCCCGGACGTACGGGTGGTCCTGCTCGATCCGGTCGTAACGACGCTCGTCGGAGTTGCTATGGGCCGATGGCCACGCGCACCGACGTCTCACCCCCACGGCGGCAGCTCGTCGTTGATGACACCCCGTCGCAAGCGCGCCATCTGTCGACGCAGACGACGCGGACGATCCGGTCGGGCCTGGGGTCCACGGCGGCGCGCGCCACGACGCCACCCGCCGAGTCACCGACGAGGACGACCAGGCCGTCGGCGGGGTCAGAGGACTCGATGGCGGACACGACGGCGTCGACGTGGTGCCGCAGCGTCACGCCGGAACGGTCGGCGTCCCGCGACTCCGGGCCGGGAATCGTCAGCGCTCGTGGGACGGCGCCCACCGAGGAGCGAGGAGCTGAGCAACTGCGCTGTGCACTCATCCACAAAGGCGACGTGCTCGCCCCGGCGCTGATCAGCTGGCGACCAGGGACCCATGCCGGGCCGCCTCGCGGGCGGTGACCGGCCGGAAGGGCACCCAGCCGTCGTCAAGGTCGACGATCAGAGCCCACGTCCACGCACTGGGGGTGCCGGCAACGACGACGGTTCCGGGCGGGGGAGGTCCGATGTGCGGCACGCGGGCCAGGTTCAGCCCATCGTCGTCGACGAAGTTCAGGTCGGCGGGCAGGTCGATGGTGATCACGAGCCGTTCCCTTCCCGGTCGACGTGGACTTGTCTGTCTCAGTGTCCGCGGTCGCGAGCATCCGGTCCAGCAGGAGGTCGAGGGCCCGCTCGCCGTCGGCGGGAGCGCCCGCCTGCTGACGGCCTGAGGTCCGCGCCACGCCGGATTGCGGGCCAGGCTGAGCTGTGTCAGGGAGCCACGGTGGTCCGACCGCCGTTCTCGGAGCGTCTTGTCCTCGTACCTGGTTGGCCCGGTACCGGGCGTCACCGCGAGGATGCACCGTGCCTCCGGCCCGCATGCACGACGGACAGGTGAACATCGACACCACGCTGATCCATGCACTCCTGGCCGACCAGCTGCCCGAGCTCGCCGCACTCCCCGTGCGAGAGGTCGCCTCGGGAGGCACCGAGAACGCGATCTTCAGACTCGGAGACGACCTGGCCGTTCGCCTACCGCTGCACGAAGCAGCCGTGCCGAACCTGCGCAAGGAAGCGCGGTGGCTGCCGGTCGTTACCGTCGACCTGACCCTCGACGTCCCGACCCTCGTGGCGACCGGCTCCCCCGGCCACGGCTACCCGTTCCCGTGGGCCGTGCTCGGCTGGGTCGACGGCGCACCGGCCGCGGTCGGCGACGCCGACGCCCTGCCGGACACGGGCAGCGTGCTGGGCCGACTCGTCACCGAGCTGCGAGCCGTCGACACCGCCGGTGCGCCGGCC
>JBMOMI010000767.1:0-1752 GCA_049325235.1 Actinomycetota bacterium
GCCGCTGCCGGTTCACGACGCGGCCCCGCCGACCGCGTCGTCCAGGACGTCGAGGGCCTCGGCGAGCAGCGCGTCGCCGATCGTCAGCGGCGGCAGGAACCGCAGGACGTTCCCGTACGTGCCGCACGTCAGCGTCACGACGCCGGCCCGGTGGCACGCGGCGCTGATGCGGGCCGCCTCCGCCGGGTCGGGTTCGGTCGTGCCGGGGCGCACGAGCTCGACCGCGAGCATCGCCCCCCGCCCGCGGACGTCCCCGATCGCGGGGTGGCGCTCGGCCATGGTCCGCAGGCGCGGCAGCATGGCCGCCCCGATGGCCCGCGCCCGGCCCGGCAGGTCGTCGTCCACCGTCATCCGCATCGCCGCCAACCCGGCCGCGCACGCGACCGGGTTGCCGCCGTAGGTGCCGCCCAGCCCGCCGACGTGGACGGCGTCCATGCACTCGGCGCGACCGACGACGCCGGCGAGCGGCAACCCGCCGGCGATGCCCTTGGCGACCGCCACCAGGTCGGGGACGACGCCCTCGTGGTCGCAGGCGAAGAGGTCACCGGTGCGGCCGAACCCGGTCTGGATCTCGTCGGCGACCAGCAGGACGCCGTGCTCGCGGCACCAGCGCTCGACGGCGGGCAGGAAGCCCGGCGCCGGGACGACGAAGCCGCCCTCGCCCTGGATCGGCTCGATGACGACACAGGCCACGCGCTCGGCGCCCACCTGGGTCGCGACGGCCCGCAGCGCCCGGGCCGCGGCGTCCGCACCGGTGATCGGAGCCGGCTCGCGGAACGGGTACGACATCGGCACCCGGTAGACCTCCGCGGCGAACGGCCCGAAACCGCTCTTGTACGGCATCGCCTTCGCGGTCATGGCCATCGTCAAGTTGGTGCGCCCGTGGTAGGCGTGGTCGAACACCACGACGGCGTCCCGGCCCGTCGCGTGCCGAGCCACCTTGACGGCGTTCTCCACCGCCTCGGCACCGGAGTTGAACAGCGCGGCACGCTTCTCGTGGTCGCCGGGGGTCAGGCGGGCCAGCTCCTCGCAGACCGCGACGTAGCCCTCGTACGGCGTGACCATGAAGCAGGTGTGGGTGAACGCCGCCGCCTGCTCGGCGACGGCGGCGACCACCGGCGGCGCGGCGTGGCCGACGTTCACCACGGCGATCCCCGAGCCGAGGTCGATCAGGTGGTTGCCGTCGACGTCGACCAGGACGGCGCCACCGGCCCGCTCGACGTAGACCGGCAGGACGTTCCCGACGCCGCGGGCCACCGCGGCAGCCTTGCGGGCGGCGAGCTCGCGCGAGCGCGGGCCGGGGATCTCGGTGACGAGCCGACGGACCTGCTCGACGGCGTCCGGGGGAGCGGGGGCGGGTGCCGACATGCCAGGCATCGTAGCGGCGGAATCGGCGGCGACAAGGGGAAATAGCAACGAAATCCGTGGCGCTACCGCCGATTACGCAACCCCTTCAGTCGGTGGCGGAACGACCGCGGGTGGCTAGGCTGATCGCATGACGGCGATCTCGGAGCGCGAGCGGACGGTTCTCGAGGCGGTGCCCACCGGGCTGTTCATCGGCGGCAGGTGGCGCGAGGCCGCTACCGGTGCGCGGATGGACGTGGAGGACCCGGCCACCGGGGAGGTGATCGCCAGCGTCGCCGACGCCGGCGTCGAGGACGGCGACGCGGCGCTGTCCGCGGCGGTCGCCGCACAGAAAGGCTTGGCCGCCATGGCACCCCGGGAGCGCGGCGAGATCCTCCGGCGGGCCTT
>JBMOMI010000768.1:0-1752 GCA_049325235.1 Actinomycetota bacterium
ACATCGGCCGGAGCGGGGACGACGCTGCGCGGGTGGCTGCCCAGCTCGACGTACGCCTGCCAGGCGCCGAGCGCCAGGGCCAGCGCCACGAGCGGCGGCACGACGGCGCGGCGGACCCGGCCGCGTCGTGCCGAGTCGGCTGGCGCGACGGTCTGCAGGGCGTCCAGACCGGCCTCGAGCGCGGCGGTGCTGTCCGCCCGCTGCACGGGGGACTGGGCGGCGAGGAGGGTCACCTCAGGCGGCATGGCGGACGATCTCCCGGCGAAGGTGGTCGGTGATCTGCACGGCCAGCGCCGCGACGTCCGGCGACTCGATGCGGCGGGGGCCGTCGATCTGCACCGGCCACTCCCGCACGATGCGCCCGGGCCGCGACGCCATGAGCAGCACGCGCTGCCCCAGCCGCACCGCCTCGCGGACATTGTGGGTGACGAACACGACCGTGCAGCCGGTCTCGCGCCAGATCCGCTCCAGCTCGTCGTGCAGCAGGTCCCGGGTGATGGCGTCGAGGGCGGCGAACGGCTCGTCCATCAGCAATAGCTGCCGCCCCTGCGCGAGCGCGCGGGCCAGCGCCACCCGCTGCCGCATGCCGCCGGACAGCTCGTGCACCCGGCGGTCCCCCGTACCGCCGAGGTGGACGAGAGAGAGCAGCTCCCGCGCGCGGGTGCGCCGCTCGGCCCGGGGGACGCCGCGCAGCCGCAGCGCGAGCTCGACGTTGGCGGCGGCCGTGAGCCACGGGAACAGCGCCGGCTCCTGGAACATCAGCGCCGCGGGAGCAACGCGCGCCGTGCCGGTCGTCGGGCGCTCCAGGCCGGCGAGGATCGACAGCAGCGTCGACTTCCCGCACCCGGAGGCGCCGAGAAGGCACACGAACTCGCCGGGGGCGACGTCGAGGTCGACGCCGGTGAGCACGTCAGGGCCGCTCGCGTCGAAACGCTTGGACACGCCGTCCAGCGAGACGAGTGGCGTGGTCACGCCGGCTCCACGGTGCGCAGCGGACTGCCGACCATGCCCGCGGCCAGGGTGGCCCCGTCGTGGGGGTCGATGAGCAGGAAGGCACCCGTTCGCCGGTGCCGGGCGTACTCCTCCGCGACCACGGGCGAGCCGAGCCGCAGCTCGACGGCGCCGATGTCGTTGAGCCCCAACGTCTCTGCCGGCTGCAGCGACTGGCTGTCGAGGTCGAAGCGGCCGGTCACGGCGGTCACCACGGCAGGAACGGTGCGAGTGGTGTGCTTGAGCAGCAGGCGTCCTGGTGCACGCAACGGGACGTCGGACAGCCAGCAGACGCTGGCCTGCAGCTGCCGGACGGGTTCCGGGGCGCCGGCCGCCGCCGCGACGAGGTCGCCGCGGGAGACGTCGAGGTCGTCGGCGAGCCGCAGCGTTACCGACCGGGGGGCGAACGCCTCGGTCAGCGGCCCGTCGGCGGTGTCGATGCCGGCGACCGTGGTGCGCAACCCCGACGGCTGGACGACGACCTCGTCACCTACCCGGACCAGCCCGGACGCGATCTGCCCGGCGTACCCGCGGTAGTCGGCCGAGACCCCGTCCCGCGCCGCCGCCTGCGGCCTCAGGACGAGCTGCACCGGGAAGCGGAACGGCTCCCCGGTCGGGTCGTCGGCCGGCGGTAGGTCCTCGAGCAGCTCGAGCAGGCTCGGCCCGTCGTACCAAGGGGTTCGCGTGGAGCGCTCCACGACGTTGTCGCCTTCCAGCGCGCTGACCGGCACCGTGCGGACGTCGGGGTGGCCGAGTCGCTCG
>JBMOMI010000769.1:0-1748 GCA_049325235.1 Actinomycetota bacterium
GTCCGGCAGCGTGGTCATCGACGGTGTCGAGGTCGCCGGCCTGCGGGACGCCGCGCTGACGCGGCTGCGCCGCGAACGCGTCGGCTTCGTGTTCCAGTCGTTCAACCTCGTCCCCACCCTGACGGCCGCGGAGAACATCACCCTCCCCCTGGACATCGCCGGCCGGGACGTCGACCGCGCCTGGTTCGACACGGTGGTGGACACGGTCGGCCTGCGGGACCGGCTGCGGCACCGGCCGAACGAGCTCTCCGGCGGTCAGCAGCAGCGCGTCGCGTGCGCCCGGGCACTCGTCAGCCGGCCGGCGATCATCTTCGCCGACGAGCCGACCGGCAACCTCGACTCCCGCTCCAGCGCCGACGTCCTCGGCTTCCTGCGCCGCTCGGTCGACGACTTCGGGCAGACGGTCGTCATGGTCACGCACGAGCCGACCGCTGCGGCGTACGCCGACCGGGTCCTGTTCCTCGCCGACGGCCGCATCGTGGGTGAGATGTCCGACCCCACCGCCGAGTCGGTGCTGGAGCGGATGAAGCGCGACGAGGCCGGCGGCCCGCGGTGATCCGCGTCGCGCTGCGGACGGTGCGCGGGCACGTCGTCCGCTTCCTCCTGACCGCGCTCGCGGTGCTGCTCGGGGTGTCGTTCGTCGCCGGCACGTTCGTGCTCACCGACACGATGGACCGCACGTTCACCGGCATCCTCACCCAGGCGTCGCGGGGCACGGACGTCGTCGTCCGGGGGGCCGAGCGCTCCGCCGCGGAGGAGACCGGCGCGGTGCTGCGCGAGCCGCTCCCGCTCGACCTCGCCGCCGAGCTGGAGGCGGTGGACGGCGTGGCCGCCGCCGAGCCGGACCTGGCCGGCCCCGCCGTCCTCGTCGGTGCCGACGGGACCGCCGTGCGGCGGGGTGGGGCGCCCACCCTCGGGTTCGGCTGGACCGCCGACGACCCCTCGCTGACGATCGTCGCGGGCACCGCACCCGACACGCCCGGCGAGATCGCCGTGGAGGAGGCCACGCTCGCCGCGTCCGGCCTGCGGCTCGGCGACAGCACCACGCTCGTGGCCGGCAGCGGCGTCCACCCGGTGACCGTGGTCGCGAGCGTGCGCTTCGGCGCGCTGGCCGGCGCCACCCTGGTCTTCCTCGACCCGGCGAACGCGCAGCGCCTCTTCGCCCCGGACGGGACGACGTCGTCCTTCTCCCTGCGCGGTGAGCCCGGCGTGACGGCCGGGGCCCTGCGTGACCGCGTGGCCGGCGTCGTACCCGACGGGGCCGAGGTGATCACCGGGAAGCAGCAGACCGAGGAGGACACGGCCGCGATCCGGGAGGCCCTCGGCTTCGTCACGACGTTCCTGCTCGTGTTCGCCGGGATCAGCCTGGTCGTCGGCGCGTTCATCATCGTCAACACGTTCTCGATGCTCGTCGCCCAGCGCACGCGCGAGCTGGCGCTGCTGCGCGCCGTCGGCGCCAGCTCCCGCCAGGTGGTGACGATGGTGTGCGTCGAGGCCCTCGTCGTCGGGGCGGCCGGTGGCGCCCTCGGCCTCGGCGCCGGGATCGGGCTGGCCGGCGCCCTGCGCCGGTTCCTCGAGTCGTTCGGCCTGGAGCTGTCCGGCGCGCTGGCCGTGGAGCCGCGGACCGTGGTGGCGAGCCTGGTCGTCGGCACCGTGGTCACCGTGCTGTCGGCGCTGGTGCCGGCGGTTCGGGCATCGCGGATCCCCCCGGTCGCGGCGATGCGGGACGACGTCGCCCTCCCCGAGCG
>JBMOMI010000770.1:0-1748 GCA_049325235.1 Actinomycetota bacterium
TGCGCTGATGACGCACCTCTTTCTCTGCGGCTGGTCGCGATCGGTGACACCCTAGTCACCGCGGAGGTCTCAGGTTCTTCTCAGGATCGTCGGGAACGCTGGAGTCTCGTCGGCCGTTGTGGGGAGAGGCCATGGTGACCATGCAGCAGGAGACGACCTGGACGCCGCCGACCTGGGAGCAGGTCGTGCGGGAGCACTCGGCGCGGGTGTACCGGCTGGCGTACCGCCTGACCGGCAACCGCCACGACGCCGAGGACCTGACGCAGGAGGTGTTCGTCCGCGTCTTCCGCTCCCTGTCGTCGTACGCTCCGGGCACGTTCGAGGGCTGGCTGCACCGGATCACGGTGAACCTGTTCCTGGACTCCGTCCGCCGCAAGCAGCGGATCCGGTTCGACGCGCTCGCCGACGACGCCCACGACCGCCTACCCGGCTCCGAGGCCGGCCCGGAACGGGCCTTCGAGCACGGCAACCTGGACTACGACGTCCAGGAGGCGCTGAACCAGCTGCCGCCGGACTTCCGGGCCGCCGTCGTCCTCTGCGACATCGAGGGCCTGTCCTACGAGGAGATCGCCGCCACGCTGGGCATCAAGCTGGGCACCGTGCGCTCGCGCATCCACCGGGGGCGGGCCCAGCTGCGCGAGCTCCTCGCGCACCGTGCCCCGGTCAGCCCGTCCCCCGCGGGAGGCGACGGCCGGTGACGCACCTGGAGGAGCGGGTCACCGCGCTGGTCGACGGGCGGCTGACGCCCGACGCCACCGAGCGGGCGCTCGTGCACCTCGCCGAGTGCGCCCGGTGCCGCGTCGCCGTCGCCGCCGAGCGGGCGACCCGCCGCGCGCTGCGCGAGGCGCCCGACCCGGTTCCCTCCAGTGAGCTGCTGTCCCGCCTGCTGGCCATGGGTGGGCCGGCCGGTCCGCTGGCCCCGCGTCCTGGCCACGTTCCGGGAGCCCCCCGCCCGGTTCCCCTGCCGCCGCCCGGCGCGCCGTGGCAGACGCGCCCACCCGGCCGCACCGACGGCGTCCGGTCCGGACGGCGCCGGCGCCGCACCCTGCGCTCGGCCGCACTCGGCGTCGTGTCGGTCGCCTCGCTCGGCCTGGTCGGCCTCCTGCTCATCGGCACGGTGGCGTCCCGGCAGGCGCCGGAGCCGGTGGCGTTCGGCGCGGCGTCCCTGGCGCCCGGGGTGCAGCCGGCGGCCGGGGCCCCCGCGGGGACCGTCGACCGGCTGGACGACGAGGAGCTGGCGGCGTTGCGCGCCGACGGCTGGCCGTGCCCGGAGTCCCTCGCCGGTGGCCTGCCGCTGGTGGAGGCCCACAGCATCGACACAGGCGACGTCCCCGTGCTGCACCTGCGGTACTCCGACGGCCGGGCCACCGTCTCGGTGGTCGAGCAGCGTGGCGAGCTCGACCCCGGGCAGGCCACCGCGTTCAGCCAGGCGATCAGCGCCGGCACGGCCGGCCGCCGGGACGTGCCGTGGCACGCGATCTGGCAGAGCGGGGACGTCGTCGTCGCGGTGGTCGCCGAGGGCCCGCCGCACGTCCTGTCGAGCGCCGTCGAGGCCCTGCCGTCCGCTGACCCGGTCGACGACCGGGACGGCGGATGGTGGGACCGCGTGGGCCGCGGGGCCGACGTCGTCGCTGCCCTGCTGAGCGGTTCCTGAGGACGGCGGGCACACTGGCTGCCTGCTGGTGACCTGGGTCCATCGAGGAGGACGACGCATGGGCGAGCAGCCCCCGGCCGGGGCTCCGTCGTGG
>JBMOMI010000771.1:0-1745 GCA_049325235.1 Actinomycetota bacterium
CGCTGGCAGCTGGTCGTCGACGAGGCCAGCCGGGGCGGCCGCGAGCTGTGGGTCCTCTGGTTCGACGCCGACGGGCGGCAGCTGTCGGTGGTCGTCCCGGTCGAGGGCGTCGACGCTCGCCCGGACGACCGGCTCGTCGCCAACCTCATGGACGTCGTCCACGCCGTGCTCGAGGCACACGCGCCGGGCGGGTGGGCGTCCCTGGCGCTGGCGCGTCCCGGCCCGGCCACGCTGGACGACGACGACCGGGCCTGGGGCCGGGCCGTGCACCACGCGGCCACCGAGCGCGGCCTGCACTTGCCGCCGCTCCACGTCGCCGCCGGCGGCCGGGTCACGGTGCTGCGGCCGGACGACCTCGTCGGGGTGAGCGCGTGTGCCTAGTGCCGCGTCGTCTCGGCTATCGAGCGGCGGCCGGGCCCGGGGCGACCTCGTCCAGCGCGGCGAGGTCCTCGGCGGTGGGACGCCACGACCCGGCCGCCGCGTTGGCGTGCACCTGCTCGACGCTGGTGGCCCCGGCGATCACCGAGGCCACCGCCGGCTGGGCGGCCAGCCCGCCGATCGCGACGTCCAGCATCGTCAGCCCCCGCTCCCGGGCGTAGCCGTCGATGGCCTCGATCCGGTCGAAGTCGGCGGCGGCCAGCCGCTCCGGGCGGCTGGCCAGGCGCGTGCCCTGCGGTGCCCCCTCGCCGCGCCGGTACTTGCCGGTGAGCAGCCCGGAGGCCAGCGGGAAGTACGGCAGCAGGCCGACACCGGCGTGCTCGCAGGCCGGCACGAGCTCGGCCTCCGCGTCGCGCCGCAGCAGGGAGTACTCGTTCTGCGCGGAGACGAAGCGGGTCACGCCGTCGGCCCGGGCGGTCCACTCGGCGTCGATCACCTGCCAGGCGGCGAGGTTGGAGGACCCGACGTAGCGCACCTTCCCCTCGAGCACCAGCTCGTGCAGGGCGGCGAGGGTCTCGGCGACCGGCGTCCGCGGGTCGGGCCGGTGCAGCTGGTACAGGTCGATCCAGTCGGTCCCGAGCCGCCGCAGGCTCGCCTCGACCGCCCGGCGGATGTACCGGCGCGAGCCGCGGGTGCCCCAGTCGGGGCCGTTCGCGCCGCCCAGGTCCATCCCGAACTTCGTCGCCACGACCGCCTCGTGGCGCCGCCTGCCGAGCGCCGCACCGAGCAGCTCCTCGCTGCGGCCCGGCGTCCCGCCGTAGACGTCGGCGGTATCGAACAAGGTGATCCCCGCGTCCAACGCGGCCGCAACCACGTCCCGGGTGCGGTCTGCGTCGATCCGGGCCCCGAAGTTGTTGCAGCCCAGGCCCACCACCGAGACGGTGAGCCCGGAGTCCCCCAGCTGGCGGTACTCCATGTCGCGGTCGCTCATGCGAGCACGGTAGGGGCCCGCTCCCCCGCGCTCCTCGCCGGCCCGGCCCGGCCATCATCCGTACGGACGGGGCGAGGGTCGTGAGTCCGGGCATGATCGGCGGCTCTCGCCGCACACCGCCCGGTCACGCGCTGTCATCAGGTGTGCTCTCCGTGACCCCTCGCCGGCGGCACCGCGTGGTGCGCCCGCTCGTCGCCGGCCTCCTCGCCACCGGACTGCTCACCGTCCCGGTCGTCGACGCGCTGGCCACAGCTCCCGCCGTCGTCGACCCCGCTGCCCCGACCGCCGAGGAGGTCGAGGCGCAGCGGGCCGAGGCCGAGCGCCTGGCGGCCGGTGCCGCCGCTCAGGAGCAGGCAGTCGCCGACGCGCGGGCCCG
>JBMOMI010000772.1:0-1741 GCA_049325235.1 Actinomycetota bacterium
CTTGGGCTGCGCGTAGATCGCCAGGGCCTCCTCGAGCGTGATGTCGAAGATCTGGTCCTCGGACTCCAGCGACCGCGAGTCGCTGCCCTTCTTCAGGTACGGCCCGTACCGGCCGTTCTGCGCGGTGATCTCCTCCCCGGTCTGCGGGTCGGTGCCGACGACCCGCGGCAGCGAGAGCAGCCGCAGTGCGTCGTCCAGCGTCACGGTCTCCAGCTGCATGGTCCGGAACAGGGACGCCGTCCGCGGCTTGGCGTTCTTGGGCGCGTCCTCGGGCAGCACCTCGGTGACGTACGGCCCGTAGCGGCCGGAGCGGGCGACGACGACATGGCCGGTCTCCGGGTCCTTGCCCAGCTCCCGGTCGCCCTCGGCCTGGGTCTGGAGCAGCTCCCGCGCCTTGGCCGGGGTCAGCTCGTCGGGAGCCACGTCGTCCGGCACGGTGGCCCGGCGCGGCTCGTCCCCGTTCTCCCCGGGCACCTCCAGGTACGGCCCGTAGCGGCCGACGCGCAGCACGATGCCCTCGCCGATAGGCACGGAGTTGATGTCGCGGGCGTCGATGTCGCCGAGGCTGTCGACGAGCCGCTTGAGCCCCTCCGCGGCGCTCTCGCCACCGCCCTCGCGGCTCTGCCCGAAGTAGAAGCGCGCCAGCCACGTGGCCCGCTCCTCCTCACCGGCGGCGATCCGGTCGAGGTCGGACTCCATCTCCGCGGTGAAGTCGTAGTCGACCAGCCGGCCGAAGTGCTCCTCGAGCAGGCGGGTCACCGCGAACGCCAACCACGTCGGCACGAGCGCGGAGCCGCGGTGGGTGACGTACCCGCGGTCGGAGATCGTGGAGATCGTCGCCGCGTAGGTCGACGGCCGGCCGATCCCCCGCTCCTCCAGGGCCTTGACCAGCGACGCCTCGGTGTACCGCGGCGGCGGGGACGTGCGGTGCCCGTCCGGCTCCACCCGCAGGACGTCGAGCGCCTGGCCGGTCTCCATCACGGGCAGCCGCCGCTCACCGCCGTCGGCGTCGTCGGCGTTGCGCTCCTCGTCCCGGCCCTCCTCGTAGGCGGCCAGGAACCCGCGGAAGGTGATGACGGTGCCGGACACCGAGAACTCGGCGTCCTGGCCGGTGGCCGCGCACCCTCCGAGCCGGACGGTGGCCGTCGACCCCCGCGCGTCCTCCATCTGGCTGGCCACGGTGCGCTTCCAGATCAGCTCGTACAGCCGGAACTCGTCGCCCCGCAGCGCCCCCGCCACCTGGGCCGGGGTGCGGAAGGTGTCACCGGCCGGCCGGATCGCCTCGTGCGCCTCCTGAGCGTTCTTGGACCTCGACGCGTAGACCCGCGGGCGGTCCGGCACGAACTCGGGGCCGTAGAGCTCGGCGGCCTGGTGCCGCGCCGCGCGCACCGCCTGGTCGGACAGGACCGTCGAGTCGGTCCGCATGTACGTGATGTAGCCGTTCTCGTACAGCGACTGCGCCACCCGCATCGTCTGCCGGGCGCTGAACCGCAGCTTCCGGGACGCCTCCTGCTGCAGCGTCGACGTGGTGAACGGCGCGGCCGGACGCCGCGTGTACGGCTTGGTCTCCACCGACCGGACGGCGACGTCGGCGTCACGCAGGCCCTCGGCGAGGGCGGTGGCGGCCGCCTCGTCGAGCCGCACCGCACCCGAGGTGCGCAGCTGCCCGAGGTCGTCGAAGTCGCGGCCGGTGGCCACGCGGGCGCCGTCCACCGCCACGAGCCGCGCGGTGAACGACGCA
>JBMOMI010000773.1:0-1741 GCA_049325235.1 Actinomycetota bacterium
TGCGGCTGTACAGGTGCGGCTGGAACACCACCACCAGGCGGCCGTCCCCGGCCACCTGGCGTCCGGTGGCCACGGCCGCGGCCACCTTGGCGGGGTTGTGGGCGTAGTCGTCGTACACGCGCACTCCCCCGGCGGCACCGCGGGCCTCGAAGCGGCGCCGCGTGCCGGTGAAGGACTCCAGCCCCTCGCGGGCGAGCGCCGCCGGCACGCCGAGGGTGACGGCGGCTCCGTACGCGGCCGCGGCGTTGAGCGCGTTGTGGCGGCCGGGCACGCGCAGCAGCACGTCACCCACGCGGCGACCGCGGTCGACGAGCGTGAAGCCGATCCGCCCGCCGTGCGGCGTCACGCCGACCACGTGGACGTCGGCGCCGGCATCCTCGCCGTAGGTGAGCACGCGACGTCCCTCGGCACGGGCCCGCTCGGCCAGCCGGACCGCGCCGGCGTCGTCCGCGCAGGTCACCAGCGTCCCGCCGGGCGCGATGCGGCGGCTGAACTCGGTGAACGCCTCCTCGACCGCCTCCGGAGTCCCGTAGTGGTCCAGGTGGTCCGGCTGGACGTTGGTGACGACGGACAGCGCGGGGGTGTAGACGAGGAACGACGCGTCGCTCTCGTCGGCCTCCGCGACGAAGACGTCCCCGGTGCCGTCGTGGGCGTTGGTCCCGGCGCCGGCGAGCTCGCCGCCGATCGCGAACGACGGGTCCTCGCCGGCGTGCTGCAGCACGACGGTGAGCATCGAGGAGGTCGTGGTCTTGCCGTTCGTGCCCGCGACGGCGACCCCGCGGCGTCCCTGCATGACCGCGTGCAGGGCCTGCGAGCGGTGGAGCACGAGCAGCCCGCGGTCCCGCGCGGCCGCCAGCTCGGGGTTGTCGTCGCGGATCGCCGACGACGCCACCACCGCGCGAGCCCTGTCGAGGCGAGCCGGGTCGAACCCTGTCTGGACGGCGCCGCCGAGCGCGCGCAGCGCCGCTAGGACGGGCACGTCCTTGGCGTCGCTGCCGCTGACCTCCAGGCCGCGGGCCAGCATGATCCGCGCGATGCCGGACATGCCGACGCCGCCGATCCCGACGAAGTGGACCGGCGAGAGCCGCTCGGCCGGCGGCACCACGGCGGTCAGGTCGAACCGGGGGGTCACCGGCGGCTCCCGGCTGCTTCGACGACCAGGTCCGCGAGGCGCTCGTCGCCGTCCCGGAGCCCGAACTCGGCGGCCCTGGCCGCCATCGCGCGGCGGCGCTCGTCGTCGCGCAGCAGCGGCAGGAGCTCGGAGCGAACCCAGTGCGGCGTGCAGTCGGCGTTGTCCACCAGCAGCCCGCCGCCGGCGGCCACGACCGGCTCGGCGTTCAGGCGCTGCTCCCCGTTGCCGATCGGCAGCGGCACGTAGGCCGCGGGCAGCCCCACCGCGGTCACCTCGCAGACGGTGCCGGCGCCGGCGCGTCCGACGACGAGGTCGGCGGCGGCGTAGGCGAGGTCCATCCGGTCCAGGTACTCGCGGACGACGTAGGGCACGCCGGTGCCGGCGGCCCCGGAGGCGTCCACGGACTTGCCGGCGCCCGAGCCGTGCAGCACCTGGACGCCGGCGGCGGCGAGGTCGCCGGCGACCGCCCCGAAGGTCTCGTTGAGCCGCTGGGCGCCGAGGCTGCCGCCGTAGACGAGCAGCGTGACCAGGTCGGGGCGCAGCCCGTAGTGCGCCCGGGCCTCGTCCCGGCGCGCGGCGCGGTCGAGCGTGGTGATCTCCCGCCGCATC
>JBMOMI010000774.1:0-1739 GCA_049325235.1 Actinomycetota bacterium
GAGGCCGATGAGGTCCATCAGCGCGAGCGGCCCCATCGGCAGCCCGCAGCCGAGCTGCATCGCCGCGTCGATGTCCTCCCGCGTCGCGTATCGCGACTCGTAGAGCGAGACGGCGTGGTTGAGGTAGCCGAAGAGCAGCGCGTTGGCGATGAACCCCGCCTTGTCGCGCACGACCACGGGCTCCTTGCCCAGGCGCTCGGCGAGGGCGACGACGTCCGCGATGACGTCGTCCTCGGTGACGACCGTGCGGACGACCTCGACGAAGCGCAGCACCGGCGCCGGGTTGAAGAAGTGCATGCCCACGACCCGGCGCGGGTTGTGCGTGGCGACCGAGATCTCGGTGACCGACAGGCTGGAGGTGTTGGTGGCGAGGATCGCCTCGGGGCGCACGATCGAGTCGAGCTTGCCGAAGATCTCGCGCTTGAGGTCGAGGTGCTCGGGCACGGCCTCGATGACGAGGTCGGCGTCGGCGAGGTGCTCGAGCGCGGTGGTGAACGTGATGCGGTCTAGCAGGGCGCGCTGCTCGTCCTCGGTGAGCTTGCCGCGGCGCACCGCGCGGCCGGTCGACTGCTCGATGTGGGCGCGGCCCGCGGCCACGGCGGCGTCGTCCACCTCGACCGCGGTGACGCTCAGCCCGTTGCGGGCGAGCACCTCGACGATGCCGGACCCCATCGTGCCCAGGCCGACCACGCCGACCGTGCTGATCTGCCGCGCCATCGCGTGCCTCCGTGTGCTCGAGAGCTGTCTGGCTGTCTCGGCATCCTGGCACGCGCCGCCCGGCACCGGCACCGTGCCCTGCGTCACGCGCACGTGCCCACGACGCCGAGCAGACCCGGCCTGCGGCCTGCCGCATCCCCACGCGACCGTTCGCCGCAGCATGACGGGGTAGCCTGCCGGGCCGTGCGTCTCGTCATCGCCCGGTGCTCGGTCGACTACGTGGGCCGCCTGACCGCCCACCTTCCGCCGGCGACGCGGTTGCTGCTGGTCAAGGCCGACGGCAGCGTGCTGGTGCACTCCGACGGTGGCTCGTACAAGCCGCTCAACTGGATGAGCCCGCCCTGCGCGCTGTCGGTCGGCGAGCCCGACGAGGCGGCCCGGGCCGACGGCGTCCTGGAGGTCTGGACGGTGCAGGCGGCCAAGACCGACGACCGGCTCGTGGTCCGGGTGCACGAGGTGCTGCACGACAGCGAGCACGAGCTCGGGGTCGACCCCGGGCTGGTCAAGGACGGCGTCGAGGCGCACCTGCAACGCCTGCTCGCCGAGCAGATCCACACGCTCGGCGAGGGCTGGACGCTGATGCGCCGGGAGTACCCCACCGCGATCGGGCCGGTCGACATCCTGTGCCGTGACCACTCCGGGGCCACGGTCGCCGTCGAGATCAAGCGACGCGGCGAGATCGACGGCGTCGAGCAGCTCACCCGGTACCTCGAGCTGCTCAACCGCGACCCGCGGCTGGCGCCGGTGAGCGGCGTGTTCGCCGCTCAGGAGATCAGGCCCCAGGCACGCGTGCTGGCCACCGACCGTGGCATCCGGTGCGTGACGCTCGACTACGACGCCCTGCGCGGCCTGGACGACGTCACCGCACGGCTGTTCTGATGTGCACCTGATCATCCTCGCCGGGTGATCAGGTGGAGCGTGGGTCGCCAGGACGACGCCAACGCCTCATGATCGCGCAGCGGGATGCGACGAGGACGCGATCACTCGACATCCGGGTCACCAGAACAACGCCGATGTCGCGT
>JBMOMI010000775.1:0-1736 GCA_049325235.1 Actinomycetota bacterium
CTACCAGTCGCTGCTGCGCCGGGCGGCGCGGCTGGCGGCCGAGCGCGACCAGCTCAGGTCCGGCCCGTCGCTGGCCGAGCGGAGGCTGGGGGAAGCGGTGTACCCCGACGACACCGCCGAGGAGCTCGACGACCTCGACGCCGCCGAGCTCGAGGCCGTGGAGGAGGAGCTGGTCGACTCGGCGTCCGCCGCCCGGACGATCGCCGAGCTGGACCGCGAGATCGCCACCCTCGAGCACCTCGCGGACCTCGCCCGCCGGGTCCGGGACGCCGGCACCGACCGGAAGTGGACCGAGTTCGCCACGCTGCTGGACGACGCTCCCCAGCTGCGCCGGGCGGACGGCAGCCGCCGCAAGCTGCTCGTCTTCACCGAGCACCGGGACACCCTGGAGTACCTGGTCCGGCGCCTTCGGACCCGCCTGGGCCGCCCCGAGGCGGTCGTCGCGATCCACGGAGGCACCCGACGCGAGGACCGCCGCGCGATCCAGGAGACGTTCAGCCAGGACCCCGGCTGCGTCGTCCTCGTCGCCACCGACGCCGCCGGTGAGGGCATCAACCTCCAGCAGGCACACCTGGTCGTGAACTACGACCTGCCGTGGAACCCGAACCGGATCGAGCAGCGCTTCGGCCGGGTCCATCGCATCGGTCAGCGCGAGGTCTGCCACATGTGGAACCTCGTCGCGGCGGACACCCGCGAGGGCGAGGTCTACCTGCGGCTGCTGGACAAGCTCGAGGAGCAGCGTGCCGCGCTGGGCGGGCAGGTCTTCGACGTGCTCGGCGAGGTGCTGCCCGGCCGGAGCCTGCGCGACCTGCTCATGGACGCCGTCCGCTACGGCGACATGCCCGACACCCGGGCCCGGCTCGACCAGGTGATCGACGCACAGGTCGGCGAGGGCCTGGCCGAGCTCGTGCGGGCGAACGCGCTGGCGAGCGACGTCATGTCCGTGGCGGACGTCGAGGGCGTGCGGCTGCGGATGGAGGAGGCAGCGGCGCGCCGCCTCCAGCCGCACCACGTGAGCGCGTTCTTCCTCGCCGCCCTGGAGCACCTCGGCGGCCGCGCGGTGGAGCGGGAGCCCGGCCGGTACGAGGTGACGCGCGTGCCGACCGCGGTGCGCGCGAAGGACCGGCAGCGCTCCCGTGGGCGCACGCCGGTGCTGGCCAGGTACGAGCGGGTCTGCTTCGACAAGGGGAAGGTCGCCGTGGCCGGGCGCCCGCTCGCCGAGCTGGTGGCCCCGGGGCATCCGCTGCTCGACGCGGTCATCGACGTCCTGCTGGAGCGTGACGGTGACGTGCTCCGTCGTGGCACGGTGCTCGTCGACGAGGCGGGCGCGGGCGAGGCGGTCACGGTCCTGGCGGCCGTCGACTCCTCGGTCGCCGACGGGCGCAGCGACGCCGCGGGCCGGCCGCTGGTGGTCTCGCGCCGGGTCGGGTTCGTCGCCCTGGGTGCCGACGGGTCAGCGGTGGACGCCGGGCCGGCGCCGTACCTGGACCTGCGCCCGGCGACGGCCGAGGAGCTGTCCCACCTGCGGGGCGCGCTCGCCGGCGAGTGGCTGCACGAGGGCATCGAGGAGCGGGCCGTGGAGGCAGCGGTCCGGGGGACGGTGCCCGATCACCTGCGCGAGGTGCGGGAGCGGACGGCGGACCGCGTGGCCCGGGTGCGGGTCGCCGTGCACGAGCGGCTCAGCCGCGAGATCGGGCACTGGGACCGCCGCGCCGCCGAGCTGCGGGAGCTGGCCG
>JBMOMI010000776.1:0-1733 GCA_049325235.1 Actinomycetota bacterium
TGGTGCACGTCGCCGGTGTCGCGCTGGCCGTGACGTCGACGGACGCGTGGGCGTTCGCGGCCGGGCGTTTCATCGCGGGGTTCGGCGGCGGGCTGCTCGCGGTTTTCGGGATCAGCCTGGTCGTCGAGCGCTTCGAGCCCGCCCTGCGGGCTCGGGTGGTCGCAGCGTCCTCGGCGATGTGGATCCTCCCGGCGCTGGTCGGCCCGGCGGTGACCGTGTGGCTGGAGAGTGTCATCGGGTGGCGTTGGACGCTCGCGGCGCCCGTGCCGGTGGTGCTGGCCGGTCGGGTGCTCGTCGCGCTGGCCGGTGGATCGCGCACCGCCAGCAGACCCGGGTCGGCGTTCTCGACGCGGGTGCTCCTCGTCCCGGTCGGGGTGACGGCCCTGGTGCTGGCGGCTCGGGACGCCGCAGCCTGGCCGCTGGCTGCGCTCGGCGCCCTGGTGGCGGTGGCGGGGCTGCCGACGCTGATGCCCGCCGGCACGATCACCGCCCGGCGAGGTGTGCCGGCCGCCATGGCCGTCATGGTGCTCTTCTCCACGGGGTACGTCGGCGCGGGAGGTCTCGTCACGGTGCTGCTGACCGGCGTCCTGGAGACCGACCTCAGTGGCGCCGCGGCCGCCGTCGCCGTCGCCCCACTGGCCTGGGGCACGGTCAGTCTGGTCACCGACCGGGCGGATGCGCGCCGGCGGTCGAGTCCTCGTCCGGCGTCCCGAGTGAGGGCGGGCCTGGGCGTCGCCGCCGCCGGCACTGGAGTTCTCGTGGCCGTGGCGGTCGGCGGGGGGCCGGCTCCCGTCGCCGGGGCGGCCTGGGGCGCCGCCGGCGCTGGTGTCGGTCTGGCGTACCCGGCGCTCTACGTGGCGTGCACCGAACGGGACGACCGTGCCGGCTCGGCCGTGCAGCTGGCCGCGGCGGTGCTCGCGGCGGAGGGCTTCGGCGCCGTGCTCGGCCCGGCGATCGGCGGCAGCCTGGCGTCGGTCCCCGGCGTGGGGTCTGCGGGGCTGCTGGCCGCCTACGCGGTCTTCGCGGCGGTGTTGAGTGCCGCAGCGGCGCTCTCCGGCCGCATCGTGCGGCCACCCGACGGCCCGACGCGCGATCGCTACCGTGTGGCTACGTGACGAGCATCAGTCAACGTGAACTCCGCAAGGACAACGCGGAGATCATGCGCAACGTCGAGCGGGGGGAGTCCTACATCGTCACGCGCCGCGGCGTGCCGGTGGCGCGGCTGTCCCCGGTCACGCAGCAGTCCGAGCTTCCCTGCGCCCGCCCTGCTGTCGCACGCCCGGTCTACTCGGATCTTCCACGGGTCCGGTTCGACGTGATCATCGCCACCGTGCTGGACGAGTTGCGCGGCGAGCGGTGAGCCGCTGGTACCTCGACACGTCGGCGGCTCTGAAGCACCGGAACCTGGCCCTCACTCAGCAGATGGGTTTCCGGTGTCCTGGACGGGATTTCCCTGTTCGGCGTCCCCGCCTCGCTGTTCGCCGAGGCAGGTCTCCTGGCCGGTGCGCGACTGCGCTCACTCGACGCTCTCCACCTGGCGGCTGCCATCCGGCTGGGTGTCGACCGGGTCGTCGCCTACGACACGCGGATGGTCCAAGCGGCTCGGGACCTTGGCCTGCGGGTGTTCACCCCGTCCTGAGGCAGCAGTGCGGCGTACGCTCCGCACGTGGCCCCGCGAGCCGTGTCGGATCAGCGCTTGCGCGACCTGGCGCGGCTGCGCCGCGTCCGCGACC
>JBMOMI010000777.1:0-1727 GCA_049325235.1 Actinomycetota bacterium
GCGCGCGCCGACCGGACGAGCGCCGGCATGTCGTCGTGCGCCACCTGGCCGACGAGGTGCACCCGGTCGGCGACACCCAGCTGGGCGGCCAGCGCGGTGAGCCGCCGGGCCTCGGGGTCGTGCCGCAGCTGCGCCGCAGGCGGGCCGCCGGCGACGACCAGCTCGGCCTCGGGCAGCAGGGACATCGCGCGGACCGCGACGTCGAAGCCCTTGCGCTCCACCAGCCGGCCGATCGCCAGCAGCCGCGGCCGGAGCGTCGGCGCGGCCGGACCGGGCCGGAAGTGGGCGGTGTCCACCCCGCACGGCACGACCTGCACGTGCGGGGTCGGCACGCCCATGCGCTGCAGCTCGACCACCTCGTCGGAGCAGGTCGCGAGCACGAGGTCGGCCTCGGTGGCGACGCGCCGCTCCAGCTCGATGCGCCGCGGGGGGCTCGTGTCGGCGGCCCCCTGGTGGCGCCGCTTGACCGTGCCGAGCGCGTGGAACGTCTGCGCCACGGGCACACCGCACGCGCGCCCCGCCTGCAGCGCGGCGAGCCCCGACATCCAGAAGTGGCCGTGGACGACGTCCGGCGTGCCGTGCGCCGTCCAGTGCCGGACCAGCCAGCGGGCGAACGCCGGCATGTACGGCAGCAGGTCGTCCTTCGGCACCGCCCGCGGCGGCCCGGCGGGTACGTGGACGACGACGACGTTGTCGCACAAGGGAACCCGCTCCGGCAGCCGGCGGCTGTCGCGCCGGGTGTAGACCTGCACCTCGTGCCCCCGGCGGCCGAGGTGCTCGGCCAGGGCGGCGACGTGGACGTTCTGCCCTCCGGCGTCCACCCCGCCGAGCACGGCCAGGGGGCTGGCGTGCTCGGAGACCATCGCGATCCTCATCTCGCGACTCCTTCCAGCAGGCGGTCCCACTCGTCGAGGAACCTCTCGAGCCCGTAGCGAGCCAGCGCGTGCCGCCGGGCGGCCAGGCCGCGCTCGCGCGCCTCGTCCGGGTCGTGCCTCCACCGGCGCGCCGTCTCGAGCAGCGCGTCGACGTCGTTGGTGACCAGCCCGGCGTCGGGCGGCACCGCCTCCGGCGCCTCGGTGGTCGACAGGGCGAGCACCGGCATCCCGAGCGTCATCGCCTCCAGCAGGGCCAGGCCGAGGCTGGTCCACCGGTAGGGATGCAGGTAGGCGCGCTGCGTGCCCAGCACGTCGTGCAGCGCCGCCTGGGGGACGTCGTCGTGCAGCCGGCCGGCGGGCAGCTCGACCCCTTGTGCCGCAGCGGTTTCCGCCAGCTCGTCCATGCCCATGCCGTAGACGTCGACGGGCAGCTCGCGGGCGAACCGCAGCAGCAGGTCGGTGCCGGCGACGCGCCAGCGGCGCACCGGCTCGTTGACGACGACGGCGAGACCGTCACCGGTGCCGGTGTAGCGGTACCCGGTGTCGGGGACGCCGTGCTCGACGACCACGGTCGGCGCGTCGCCGCAGTCCCAGGCCATCCGGTTGAAGTGCGTGACGTGCACGACCGGCACGCCGGCGAGCGCGTCGTCGAGGGTCACCGGGTGGCGGCTGCGCACCGCGTGCTCGGTGGGCGCGTTGTGCTCGACGTAGATGGCGGGGACGTCCCGGCCGGCTCGGCGGCGGGTCCAGTCGCGCAGCAGCGCCGCCTCACCGGGACGCTGCAGGAGGACGACGTCCACGTCGGTGTCGGCGAGCTCGTCGACCGGCACCTCCCGGGCGCTGGCCGGCCAG
>JBMOMI010000778.1:0-1721 GCA_049325235.1 Actinomycetota bacterium
AGCGAGACGGCGCCGGGCCCGACCACGACCACGGCGCCGCCGGCCGACGTCGACTGCGAGGCCCTGACCGCCGCTCGCGAGCGGCTCACCGCGGCGACGAACGCCGAGCTCGAGCGGCTCGGGATCGACCGCAGCGACCCGCGCGCGTTCAGCGTGCAGGTGATCGTCACGAGCCAGCAGGCGGCCGAGTACTGGGCCGCGGTCCGCGACGCGGTCGGGCCCGGCGAGGCCGAGCTGCGCGCCGACGCCGACACCGTGGTGGCGTACTGGGAGCCGCTGGACGACGACCTGGACGCGATCTCGCTGCCGGACGCCGGCGAGGCCTCGATCGCCGAGGCCACGCAGCGCTACGTGGAGATCAGCGAGCAGCACCCCGACGACCAGGTCGTGCCGGCGCAGGAGCGGCTCACCGCCGGCCTGGACGCCGCCTGCGGCGAGGTCGTCACCCCCTGACCGTGCTCAGCGGCCCTGGCTCGCGACCGCGGCGATCGCCTCCTTGGCCGCCTCCGGGTCCAGGTAGCGGCCGTACCGCTCGACGGGTCGCATGTCGTCGTCCAGCTCGTAGACCAGCGGGATGCCGGTCGGGATGTTCAGGCCCGGGATGTCGGAGTCGCTGATGTCGTCGAGGTGCTTGACCAACGCGCGCAGCGAGTTGCCGTGCGCCGCCACCAGCACCGTCCGCCCGGCCCGCAGGTCCGGCACGATGGCGTCGTCCCAGTACGGCAGCATCCGCTGGACGACGCCCTCGAGGCACTCGGTGCGGGGCATCTCGGTGCCCAGGTCGGCGTAGCGCGGGTCGCCATCCTGGGACCACTCGCTGCCCGGCTCGATCTCCGGCGGCGGCACGTCGTACGACCGGCGCCACGTCATGAACTGCTCCTCGCCGAACTGCTCGAGGGTCTGCTTCTTGTTCTTGCCCTGCAGCGCGCCGTAGTGCCGCTCGTTGAGCCGCCAGCTGCGGCGCACCGGGATCCAGTGCCGGTCGCACCGGTCGAGCGCGAGGTTCGCCGTGGAGATCGCCCGCCGCAGCAGGGAGGTGTGGACGACGTCCGGCAGCAGGTCCTCGGCCAGCATGAGGTCGCCGCCGCGCGCCGCCTCGGCCTCGCCCTTCTCCGACAGCGGCACGTCCACCCAGCCGGTGAACAGGTTCTTGGCGTTCCAGTCGCTCTCGCCGTGGCGGAGCAGCACGAGCGTGTACGTCATGCGGCGACCCTAGCGCCGCCGGTCGCGGCTCACTCGGAGAGCAGGTGCCGGAACGCCTCGAGGTTGCGTACCGGCTCGCCGCGCGACACGCGCCACGCCCACTCCTTGCGCATCGCCGACAGGAAGCCCATCGCGAGCAGCTCGTTGAAGGACTCGTCCGACGTCGCGAGCACCGCGCCGAGCACGCTGTCGACCGACTCGGAGGTCACGCCGGCCAACGGCATCCGGCCGACGAGGTAGACGTCGCCGAGGGAGTCCAGGGCGAACGCGACGCCCTGCAGGCGGGCGTTGCGCTCGAGCAGCCAGCGGTGCACCGCCGCGTGGTTCTCGTCGGGCTTGCGGATGACGAACGCGGACACCGACAGGGAGTGGTCCCCGACGAGCAGGGACGTCGTCGTCCGCAGCTTGGCCTCGCCCGGCAGCTGGACGACGTACTCGCCCGGGCGCGTGCCGGCCTCCCAGTCCAGCCCGGAGTCCTCCAGCCAGCGGAGGACCACGCACTCGGCCCGGGCCCGCTC
>JBMOMI010000779.1:0-1720 GCA_049325235.1 Actinomycetota bacterium
CAGGGGCGATCGAGACGTTCGCCGACCTGTCGCAGTTCGTCAGCCGGGACGCGACTCGCCTGGACGTGCTGGCCTCCGACACCGACCCGGCGACGGCCGAGGCGTTCGGGGAGGACGACTACAAGGTCATCGCGTCGGTGCTCGCCCGGCACTACTCGATCGTCCTGACCGACTGCGGCACCGGGATGGTGCACTCGGTGATGCGCGGCACCCTCGACCTCGCCGACTCCCTGGTGCTCGTGTCCGGCGCGAGTGTGGACGAGGCGCGGCTCGCGTCGGAGACCCTCACCTGGCTGGAGGCGCACGGCTACTCGGGGCTGGTGCGCGACGCGGTGGTCGCCCTGAACGCGGCGACCCCGCGGGCCGCGGCCCTGGACGTCGGCGAGGTTCGCCGGCACTTCGAGAGCCGCTGCCGGGTCGTCGTCCACCTGCCCTACGACCCGCACCTGGCCGAGGGAGCCGAGATCGACGCCGGCCGCCTGGACGACGCCACCACCGACGCCGTCCTCGAGCTGGCCGCCCACGTCGTCGACGGGCTCGCCGGCTCCGAGGCGGCCAGGTGACCCGCACCGTCGGGGTGGAGGAGGAGCTCCTCCTGGTCGACCCGGACACCGGGTGCCCGACCGCGCTGGCGGCGACTGCCCTGGAACGGGCTCCGGCGCCGAGGGCGGGGGAGCTGGACACCCCCGGCGGCATCGTCGAGGAGGAGTTCCAGCAGGAGCAGATCGAGACCGACACTCGCCCGTGCCGGACGATGGACGAGCTCGGCGCCGAGGTGCGCGCGCAGCGGCGGATGGCCGCCGACGCCGCACGGGCGGTGGGCGCCGAGCTAGTGGCGCTGGCCACGTCGCCGCTGGAGGTGGCGCCGACGGTCACGCCGAAGGCCCGGTACCGGCGGATGGTGCGCGAGTTCGGGCTCACGGCCGCCGAGCAGCTGTCGTGCGGGGTGCACGTGCACGTCGAGGTGGCCTCCGACGACGAGGGCGTCGCGGTGCTCGACCGGATCCGGGTGTGGCTGCCGGTGCTGCTGGCGCTGTCGGCGAACTCGCCGTTCTACCAGGGGCAGGACTCCGGGTACGAGAGCTTCCGGTCGCAGGTGTGGAACCGTTGGCCGTCCGCCGGTGCCACCGAGCTGTTCGGCACCTCGGAGCGCTACCACGCCGTCGTCGAGGGGCTGATCGCGACCGGCACGCTGCTGGACGCCGGCATGGTCTACTTCGACGCCCGCCTGGCGCAGTCGTACCCGACCGTCGAGGTCCGCGTCGGGGACGTCTGCCAGCACCCCGACGACACGGTGCTGCTGGCAGCGCTGTCCCGAGCGCTGGTGTCGACTGCGGCCGCCGAGGCGCAGGCCGGGACGGCGCCGCCCGACGTCCGCTCGGAGCTGTTACGGGTGTGCACCTGGCGGGCCGGGCGCTCGGGGCTGCGGGACAGGCTGGTCGACCCGCGCACGCTGCGGCCGGCACCGGCCGCGCACGTGGTCGACGCGCTCGTCGAGCACGTCCGGCCGGCCCTCGAGGACGCCGGGGACGACGGGCTCGTCACCGAGCTGCTGGAGGCGCTGTGGGGGCGGGGCAACGGGGCCGCGATGCAGCGCCGCAGCTTCGAGGCCACCGGCCGGCTGGCTGATGTGGTCCGGGCGGCCGTGGCGGTCACGGCGGGGGAGTAGCGGGCTGCGACGCCGAGAAGACCGGCGGCAGGAACTCGTACACCAGGGTCC
>JBMOMI010000780.1:0-1710 GCA_049325235.1 Actinomycetota bacterium
GAGGGGGTGCGCCAGTCGATGGCGCGCACCCGGGAGCGGCTGGACTCCTACACCCTCGAGCTGCAGCGGCACGGCCTGGAGTCGGTCGAGCGGGAGGTCGACTGGCTCGACGGGTTGATCGAGGACGAACGACTGGCACGAGGCCGGACATCGGCCGCCAACGACGACACATAGAAGGAGCAACCGATGGGTTCCGTCCGCGTCGCCATCGTCGGGGTGGGCAACTGCGCCGCCTCGCTGGTCCAGGGCGTGCACTACTACCGCGACGCCGACCCGGCCGCCACCGTGCCTGGTCTGATGCACGTGCGCCTCGGCGACTACCACGTCCGGGACATCGAGTTCGTCGCCGCGTTCGACGTCGACGCCAAGAAGGTGGGCTTCGACCTGGCCGAGGCCATCGTCGCCAGCGAGAACAACACCATCAAGATCTGCGACGTCCCACCGCTCGGCGTGACGGTGCAGCGGGGCCACACCCTCGACGGGCTCGGCCGGTACTACCGGGAGACGATCGAGGAGGCCGACGCCGAACCGGTCGACGTGGTCAAGGCGCTCCAGGACGCCCGGGCCGACGTGCTCGTCTGCTACCTGCCGGTGGGCTCGGAGGAAGCGGCCCGCTTCTACGCGCAGTGCGCGATCGACGCCGGCGTGGCCTTCGTCAACGCGCTCCCGGTCTTCATCGCCGGCACGCCGGAGTGGGCCCAGAAGTTCACCGACGCCGGCGTCCCGATCATCGGTGACGACATCAAGAGCCAGGTCGGCGCGACGATCACGCACCGCGTGCTGGCCAAGCTGTTCGAGGACCGCGGGGTCGTGCTGGACCGCACGTACCAGCTCAACGTCGGCGGCAACATGGACTTCAAGAACATGCTCGAGCGGGACCGGCTGGAGTCCAAGAAGATCTCCAAGACCCAGGCCGTCACCTCGAACCTGCAGCACGACATGGGCAAGCGCAACGTGCACATCGGACCGTCGGACTACGTGCAGTGGCTCGACGACCGCAAGTGGGCCTACGTGCGGCTCGAGGGTCGCGCGTTCGGCGACGTGCCGCTGAACCTGGAGTACAAGCTCGAGGTGTGGGACTCCCCGAACTCGGCCGGGGTGATCATCGACGCCGTCCGCTGCGCCAAGATCGCCCTCGACCGGGGGATCGGCGGCCCGATCCTGTCCGCGTCGTCGTACTTCATGAAGTCGCCGCCGGAGCAGTACCCGGACGACATCGCCCGGGAGAAGGTGGAGCAGTTCATCCGTGGTGACGTCGAACGCTGAACGCTGACCGCCCCTCCTTCCGTCGCTGACGCACCCGCGTCGCCTCGGCGCCCCCGGACCCGTGCGGCCCGGGGGCGCCGTACGTTGGGGACCGTGGGCACGTACCTCGGCGACCTGCGGGTCGTGCTCGCCGGCGCGGGCTTCCGCCGCCTGCTCGCCGTCCGGCTGACCAGCCAGGGCAGCGACGGGCTGTTCCAGGTGGCGCTCGCGTCCCTGTTCTTCTTCTCCCCGGAGCGCCAGCCCACCGCCGCCGGCGTCGCCCTGGCGTTCACGGTGCTGCTGCTGCCGTTCACGCTGGTCGGGCCGTGGGCCGGGGTGCTCCTCGACCGCTGGCAGCGGCGCCAGGTGCTGGTCTGGGGCAACGTTCTGCGCGCGGTGGGCGTGCTCGTCACGGCCGGGCTGCTGATCGGCGTCGGCCCGGGGTTGCCGCTCTACGCCGTCGTG
>JBMOMI010000781.1:0-1709 GCA_049325235.1 Actinomycetota bacterium
CGGAGGCCGCACCCTCGGACGTAGCGCAGGGCGTCAGCCGATCAGCTGCTCCTGCGTCTGCGGGTTGAGGTACGGCAGCTTGCGGGCTCCGGCGCGCGCGGAGTCGCTGAGCAGGAACACGTCCAGCCCGCGCAGGATGTCGTTGCCGTAGACGAAGCCGTTGTACCAGTAGCTCGACCAGGTGTTCGCACCACTCGGCTTGTAGAACCCCACCTCGGCCTGGGCCTCGTCAGCGCCGGCGACGAGCTTGTCGACGTCGACGATCGTCGTCCCTGCCGTGTAGGCGGACGACACGAGCACGTTCCTGCCCTTCACCGGGATGAAGTTGAAGTTGTGCATGGTGCACGTGCCGGGCTCCGAGCGCGGCACCTTGTAGCTGGCCAGCTCCTTGCCCGTCGCGAGCTCCACGAACCAGATGCGGCCCTGGGCGTCGTCCGGGTCGGTGCAGCGTGCAGCTCCACCGCCGCCGGACTCGTCGCCGAACGCCACGATCCGGCCGTCCCAGCTGAAGGACGCCGAGTGGAACAGGTCGATGTTCTCCGGCTTGATCGCCGGATTGTCGTAGCGGTACAGGAACTTCGGTGCCAGCGGGTCGCTGATGTCCCAGAGCTGGCCCTCGGACATGCACGCCGCAGCGGCACGCTTGATCGCGGTGTTGACGCTGATGTCGTGGCAGGCGCGGAAGGTGTACTGGCCCAGGTAGGTCGCCCACTGCGTGCCCGCGTCGAGGTGGTACGGCGTCACGGTCGCCGCCGCCGGGTTCGCCAGCGGAACCTCGATCACCGAGATCTTGCTGTGGCCGCCGCCGTCCTCGAGCCGCTTGCAGTTCGGCCCTTGCGCCGCGCCCCCGAGCGGGTAGGACGAGACGTAGACGACCACTCGCCCGTTCGCCGGGTCCGGCACGAGGGTGTGGGTGTGCGAGCCGCAGTCGGTCGGGACGGAGGTGATCAGCTTCGGATCAGCGGGATTCGAGACGTCGAAGATGCGGACGCCTTCGAACATCCCAGGAGTGGAGGCCGTCACGTTGATGCTGTCACACCCGCCCTTGCTCTGCGGGGTGTCCACGGACTGGAACGCCAGCCCCCGGTAGACCGAGATGTCACCCTGCGCTCCGTTGCAGCGGAAGTCGGTGACCACGCGTGGCGCCTCGGGGTCGGACACGTCGATGACGCGGAACCCCTGGTAGTTGCCCGCGTACACGAGCCGCCCGTCGAACGCGAGGTCGGACTGGGTGGCCGGCGCGGAGCGGGGGACGTTGGCGAGCAGCTTGACGTTCTGCGAGTGCTGGTCCGGCCCGCTCGACCCTGGACCGGGATGGTCCCCTTCCGGGTCCAAGGCGCCGGCCGAGCCGCCGGCCAGGAGCAGTGACAGGGCGAGCCCCGCGACAGCGGAGGCGCGCAGCAGACGACCCATGTCGGTCCTCCTCGTGAGAGGTCGTGCTGGATGAGAGGTAGTGGTTGCTGCTACGGCAGGGAGAACTCCTGTGTCTGCGGGTTGAGGTGGTGCAGCTGGCGTGCACCGGCCAGCTCCTTGCCGCTGAGGCGGAAGACGTTCAGCCCCTCGGTGATGGAGCTCTCGTAGATGAAGTTGTTGTACCAGTAGCTCGACCAGGCCCCGCCGAGCTGCGTGGGCACCAGCGGCTCGGGGTCGGAGAAGGCGATGACCGTCGGGTTGGCCGGGTCGGTGAAGTCGGTGACCCACGTGCCGGC
>JBMOMI010000782.1:0-1708 GCA_049325235.1 Actinomycetota bacterium
GGCTACGTTGAGAAGCCTCCAGAGGTCGAGCGGGCGGGTCAGGTGGCCTCGTCGTCGAACGGCGCCGGGCCCGGCGTGCTCGGCCGGGCCGGTGGACGCCGCGAGGTCGGCTTGACCGGCTCGTCGTCCCAGGCGTCCTGCAAGGCGTCGCGGACGATGCGCCGCGGGTCGTACTGCCGCGGGTCGAGCTTGCGCCAGTCGACGTCGTCGAAGTCGGGCCCCAGCTCCGAGCGCACCTGCTCGCGGGCGTCCAGGGCGAACCGGCGGGCCTGTTTGACGAACCGGGCCAGCTGCGCCGAGTACTCGGGCAGCCGCTCGGGACCGATGACCAGCAGCGCCACGATGATCAGGACGACGAACTCGGCGCCGTTGATCCCGAACACGACCTCAGCCTAACCGCGCCCGCGCCGCGGCTCAGTCGCCCTCGGCCTCGTCGAGGACCAGCTCGATGTCACGCTCCTCGCCGTCCCGCCGGATCGTCAGCGTCACGGTGTCACCGGGGCGCTGCGCGCGGATCGCCACGATGAGCTCGTCGGGGTCGGTGACCGGACGGCCCTCGAAGGCGACGATGAGGTCGCCGGGGCGGATGCCGGCCCGTTCGGCCGGGCCGCCGGGGGTGATGATGTCCCGGCCCTCCTGGGGCTCCTCGACGACCTTGACGCCCTCGCCCCGGTAGGTGGTGTCGAGCAGCACCCCGATCACCGGGTAGGTGGCGCGGCCGGTGTCGATGATCTCCTGGGCGGTGCGCACCGCCTGGTTCGACGGGATGGCGAAGCCGAGGCCGATGTTGCCGCTGCCCTGCGGCCCGGTGCCCGGGGCGCGGGCGATCGCCGAGTTCACGCCGATGACACGGCCCTCCATGTCGACCAGGGGACCGCCGGAGTTCCCCGGGTTGATCGCCGCGTCCGTCTGGATCGCGTTGATGAACGCGCTCTCGTTGCCGTTGCCGGCCGAGACCGGCCGGTTGAGGGCGCTCACGATGCCGGAGGTGACCGTGCTCTCCAGGCCGAGCGGGGCGCCCACCGCGACGACCGGGTCGCCGACGACGACGCTGCCGGAGTCGGCGAACTCCAGCGCCGGCAGGCCGTCGCGCTCGACGCGCAGCACGGCCAGGTCGTAGCCGGTCGTCCGTCCGACGACCGTGGCCTCCTCCTGGCTGCCGTCGGCGAACACCACCGCGATGTCGCCGCCGTCCACCGCCTGCGCGACCACGTGGTTGTTGGTGAGCACGAACCCGTCCTCGCCGATGACGAAGCCGGAGCCGGAGCCCTGTCCGCCGGAGAACGTCACCTCGATCGAGACGACGCTCGGCAGCACGGCCGCCGCGACCCCGGCCACCGACTCCGCGGGCCGGTCGACGTCCGCCGGCTCGGCGGTCCGCAGGCGAGGCCCGCGGTCGCCACGGTCCTGCAGCCAGGCGCCGGCGTACCCGGCGGTCAGGGACGCCAGCAGCAGCGCCCCGATGCCGAGCACCGCCAGGACGGCGCGCCCGCGGCGGCGAGGCGGGCGCTGCGGCGTCCCGGTGGCCGGCCCCTCGGGGAAGCCGGGCCCGTCGTGACCCGCGAGCGGCCCGGACGGCGGCGGGCCGGCCAGCGGCTGCGTGTCGCCCGCGGCCGGCTCGGTGTCCGTCGTGGAGACCGGCCCGTTCTCGTCATGGCGTGCCGCCGCCGGCGGCTGCCACCACGACGGAGCCCCGGGCGGGGGCTGC
>JBMOMI010000783.1:0-1701 GCA_049325235.1 Actinomycetota bacterium
GGCTGGGCGGCCGCCGCCTGGGTGGTGGCTGCCTGCGTCCGGCGCCTGGGGGGCGTCACCGGTGACGTGCTGGGGGCGGCCGTGGAGGCGGCGGTCACCGCGGCCCTGGTGGTGGGAAACGCCGCGCTCTGACGCGAAATGGTCACCCCGCCCGGCCTTGTTCCGCCATAGCGTTGACCCGTGGCCCCTGTCCGCACCCTCCACCACGCCGCCGGGCTGCGGGCGGCCGACCATGCCTGCTGGGCGTACACGAGCCACCGGGGCTTCGTCGGCGCCGCGGTGACGTTCCTCGCCGAGGGCGGACAGCTCGGCGAGCGGCTCCTGTACGTCGGGACCATGGACGACGACGAGCTCACCGCCGACCTGGCGGCCCTGCCGGAGCGGGACGCGTGGATCGCCGAGGGCAGGCTGTCCGTCCACCACCTCGACGACGTCTACGACCCCCAGGACCGCAGCGAGCCGGCGGCGCAGGTGGAGCTGTTCCGCAAGGAGGCCGCCGCGGCGGTGGCCGAGGGGTTCAGCGGGCTGCGCGTCGTGGCCGACGTCACGAACCTCGCAGAGTCGCCGGAGGACCTGAACCGGATGGCCGCCTACGAGCTGAGCGTCGACGGCATGATCGCCGCGAACCCGGTCACCGGTCTGTGCGCCTACGACGAGCGCCGGGTCGGCGAGCGCATCGGTGCGCTGGCCGCCATGCACACGCTGCAGCACCGAACCGGCAAGCCGGCGTCCTTCGCCGTGACGCTGCGCGGGAGCACGCTGACGGTGACCGGCGAGATCGACAGCATGTGCGCCGACGACCTGCACCACGCACTGGACGCCGTGCAGGACGTCACCGACGGCCCGCTGCGGATCGACCTGTCGTCACTGGACTTCATCGACGTCGCCGGCACGCGCACCCTCGCCCGCGCGGTCGCCCGCATGGTGGACGACGGCCGGGAGCTGCGAGTGCACGGCGCCCGGTCGGCGTCCCGGCGCTGCCTCGAGCTCTTCGGCCTGGACGTCGTCGACGAGGGCGAGGAGGCCGCGTCGTGACGGCGGTGCAGCCCACCGGGACCTGGACGGGACAGGAGTTCGCGCACGAGGGGTTCGTCTTCTCCGACGACGACGAGGTCGTGGGGCGGTGCGTGCCGTTCGCTCGCGAGGGTTTCGATCGGGACGAGCAGGTGCTGGTCGTCGCCGGGGACGGGGTGCGACAGCTGCTCGGGGACGCCCTCGGCGCGGACGTCGCCAAGCTCGCCAGCCTTACGCGGGCCGAGGGGTGGTGGCACGGCGGTCACGGCACGCTGCACGCCTACGACCGCGACCTGCAGGGGCTCCAGGCGTCCGGCCGGCCGTGGCGGCTGATCGCCGAGCCGGTGTGGCTGGCCCGTGACGACGGCCGGGAGTGGAGCCGCTTCGAAGCGGTGACCAACCGCTGCTACCCCGCGATGCGCTACTACAGCCTGTGCCTGCACGACCGGCGCCGGCTGCCCCCGGACGTCATCGACGCAGCGCGGCGCACGCACCCCCTGGTGTGGACGGGGCAGCGCCCCGAGCCGTCCCCCTGGTACGAGGACACGGCGGAGTTCCTCCGGCACACTGAGCCGGCGTGGTCGGCCCCGCCGCCCGACGCCACGGCCGCCACCGTCACCGACGCCCGGACGGCCCGCTCCCTCGTGGCCGCGGCAGCCCGGCGCGAGGTGCCTGGGCGCGAGGACG
>JBMOMI010000784.1:0-1687 GCA_049325235.1 Actinomycetota bacterium
CCCCGAGTACACCTGCGGCGCGCTGCGAAGCCTCGCGTCCACGGCCTCCGCGACCTCCTGCTCGTCCGCCCCCGGTACCAGTTCCAGGCGCAGCAGCGCCGGCCCGCCGCCCTCGTCGGGCTCGACGCGGACGGCCGCCACGCCGGGCACCGCGACGGCAGCCCGCACCACTTCGGCGACCTGGTCGCCGGGCTCACGGGCCACTCCGGTCACCGCCGCAGTGTTCCACCCCGGCATCCCGTCCGCCCGCAGGACGGCGCACGGCTCACCCGTCCGAGTTACTCGCCCGTACGATGCGCTGTCGGCGCGAGCCGTTCGTCCACGACCGAGGAAGGTGGTCCCGCCGTGGCCCTGGACCCGCAGATCGGCGACCCGCGTGCGCGCGGGGCGCGGCTCCCGCGCAGCGCGCGCCGGGCCCAGCTCCTGGGCGCCGCCCAGGAGGTCTTCGTCGCCAACGGCTACCACGCCGCGGCGATGGACGAGATCGCCGACCGGGCCGGCGTCAGCAAGCCCGTCCTGTACCAGCACTTCCCTGGGAAGCTCGACCTCTACCTGGCCATCCTGGACCGGCACATCGACGAGCTGCTGGCCGCGGTCCGCAGCGGGCTGGAGTCGACGACCGACAACAAGCAGCGCGTCGCCGCGACGATCGGCGCCTACTTCGCCTTCGTCGACCGGGAGGACGCGCCCTTTCGCCTGGTGTTCGAGTCGGACCTGACCAACGACCCCGCCGTGCGCGACCGGGTGGAGCGGCTGGAGCGGGCCTGCGCCGAGGCGATCGCGGAGGTCATCGCCGACGACACCGGCCTGCCTCGCGCAGAGTCCGAGCTGCTCGGGATGGCGCTGACCGGGATGGCGCAGGTGACGGCGCGCTACTGGCTCCAGTCCGGCCGCCGCATCCCGCGCTCGGAGGCGGAGCGGCTGGCGGCCCAGCTGTCCTGGCGGGGGATCGGCGGCTTCCCCAAGCACGAGGCTCAGGGCGGCACCGTCGACGCCACCGGGTGATGGTGAGATAGGCGTCGAGCCTGCGACCGCGCACCTGAGCTGGAGGAACCCGTGGAGGTCAAGATCGGCGTGCAGAACACGCCTCGGGAGATCGTCATCGAGTCCTCCCAGTCGCCGGAGGAGGTCGCCGGCGTCGTGGACGCCGCCCTCGCCGACGGGACCGTGCTGCGGCTGACGGACGACCGCGGCCGCGTCGTGGTCGTCCCGGTGCCCGCGCTGGCCTACGTCGAGATCGGTGTCGAGGAGCGCGGTCGGGTCGGGTTCGGCGCGCTGTAGCGCTGGTCGCCGCTCCGGCTGCGGGAACGACCTGCTCGTGGCAGTCTCGACAGCGATCAGGCGGATCGCCTGACGGGTCACTCGGGGCCACTGCAGCAGGGAGGGACACCCATGGAGATCATCGGTCTCATCATCTTCGGCGCCGTGATCGGCGCCCTGGCACGACTGGTGATGCCCGGCAGGCAGGACATCGGCATGCTCTGGACCATCGTGCTGGGCGTGCTGGGCGCCCTGGCCGGGTACTACCTCGCGGCCCTGCTGGGCGTCGAGGAGACCGCCGGCATCGACTGGATCCGCTGGATCATCAGCGTGGTCGTGGCCGTGGTTCTCATCGGCATCTACATGAGCGTGTCCGGGAGGCGCCGCAGCGTCTGACCCGCCGAGGACGACGGCCGAGGGGCCGGCA